>CAZTLI010000032.1:0-21320 GCA_964614375.1 uncultured Anaerolineaceae bacterium | reverse complement strand
CGAGCACAATGTCATCGACGACCTGTTTTGAAAGGGGGATGGTGATGCTGCCGGCTTCGATGTCGCCCGATAGGGCTTCCGCCAGCGTGTCCCAGACCTGCGGCTGTTGTGTGTTGTAAAACTGGTTGTACATCGCCGGGGCGGACTCGGCATTTACGCCGATCACCTGTGCGCGCCGTCGCAGCGATTTAATCGCCACGCCCACACCGGCAATCAACCCACCGCCGCTGGTCGGGACGATGACGCGCCGCACATTGGATAGCTGTTCGACAATTTCGATGCCGATTGTCCCCTGTCCCGCGATGACGTGGGCGTCGTTATAGGCGGATACGAATGTCAGCCCGTCATCGCGCTCCATCTGGCGGGCGAGGTATTCGGCTTCGTCATAATTTTCTGCGGACAAGATGGCCTGCGCGCCATAATGTTGAACCCCGTTAACCTTGCGCTTCGGTGTATGGGCTGGCATGACAATCCGCGCCTGCACATCAATCAACTTGGCGGCATAGGCCAATGCCTGGGCATGATTCCCCGATGACGCGGCGACAATCCCGCGCTTGCGGGCGGATTCATCCAGGGCCAGCAGCGCATTGAGGGCGCCACGAATCTTGAAGGAATGGGTTTTATTGGCATTTTCGAGCTTCAGATAAACCTGCTCGCCTAATCCAGGCGCATCTTCCAGCGGCGTTGGCGCGAGGTGTGGCGCGATTCGATAGCGGGCGAGAGCAATATCGGCCAGTGAGACCATGTGACGTATCCTCAGTGGTAATTCGTGCAAAGTATCGTATGATAGATGTACTTGCTGGTGAAACAGTTGCACAATTGGCGAGTGTTAGTATAGTAGGAATGAACCAGTTGAACCATGTCCATCTTGTATAGTGTGATGGTAACGGGTGTTGGGTTAATTGCAGGTGATATTATTTGTCCGCACCCGGCGCTTGTAACACACTCTAACCCAAACGCTGTGGGCGCAACTGGTCAAGTCTCAAATAAATTGCTATAACCCTGTGCTAGAAACACGTACTATATACCCGGCGGTTAACCTATGCCAGCACATCACGATCCCGAAAGCATTCGGAAACAATACGAAACGGACGAACTCTTGCGAATCCGGCAGGAAACGCATGATTTATATACGGTGCCGAAAATCAATTTTGTGGAATGGGCGCTCAAGTGCATCCATTGGCAGGGCAGCGAACGGGTGCTGGATGTCGGTTGTGGGCCGGGCACATATTATTCCGCGTTACAGGCTGTGCATCCCGACATTGACTATCACGGTCTGGATGCGTCGGAAGGGATGCTGATCAAACATCCCGCGCCCGATGAAAACCTCAAATTAGGACAGGCCGACGATTTGCCCTTTGACGATGACAGCTTCGATGTCGTGATGGCGAATCACATGCTCTATCACGTCCCCAATATCGAAAAGGCCATTGTCGAATTTAAACGGGTGCTAAAACCCGGCGGCATCATCATGACCGCGACCAACAGCCTGCACAATATGCCTGAATTTCAAGTGTTGATGCGGCGGGCGGTGGTGCTGTTGACCCGCCTGGGGGCGTCCCAGGTGCGCGCGCCTGCGCCTGCAAGTGATGCCTTCGCATTGGAAAATGGCGCACGAATCCTGGCGCGGCATTTTTATGGTGTCGTGCGTTACGATTTACCCGGTTCGCTCGTCTTTACGGAGGTTGACCCCGCGATTCGTTATCTCGATAGCACGCGCAACATGCGTGAACCCCAGCTACCCGACGATGTGATGTGGGAAGATGTGATTCTGATTATGCGCCAGCAAATCACACATCTGGTCAATCACTTTGGCGAATTGTCCATCACCAAGATTCCGGGTGTGCTGCTTGCTAGCGACAACGGCGGATTTATTCGGGAATTTGTGGAGCATAAAGAACGCGCGAACAGCCACGAAGGGGACACATCAGACGACAGCGGATGAGTCGTCGGCTTTGAAACCATAGCGACCAATCAGGGGCACGAAGCGCACGGCAATATCGCGCTGAATATGCAGACGATTGCCCCGCCGGGTGACAATTTGCAGATACTGGTCGGCTTCTTTTTGACCTACTGGAATAATCATGCGCCCGCCTTGCGGACTCAATTGGGCACACAGCGGCCCCGGCAGCACTGGCGCGGCAGCCGTGACGATTATAGCGTCAAAATAGGCCATATCCGCCAACCCCTGACTGCCATCCCCGATATGAATATCGACATTCTCTATCCCCAGCGACGCGAGGATACGTCCGGCGCGTTCTGCCAATCGCGGCGCCCGTTCCAGGCTATATACATAACGGCTGAGGCGGCAGAGTATCGCCGTCTGATAACCCGACCCCGTGCCGATTTCCAGTACCTTTTCATCGCCCCGCAGCCGGAGCAACTGTGTCATGAGCGCGACCATGTACGGTTGTGATATGGTCTGGTCATCGCCAATCGGCAGCGGCGAATCGCGATAGGCCAGATGCGCGAGGTCGGGCGAGACGAACTGATGCCGGGGCACACTCTTCATCACCCGCAGCACCCGTCTATCGGTTATGCCGCGCGCGGCCAGTTGTTTATCCACCATTTTATGGCGCAGCACACGCAATTTCTCTTCATCGACCATCAGTCAATCACCCACTATCGTTAAATTTGGGTTTGTGCATGGTTTATATGATTAACTCTAGCATGAGGTCGATTTTGGGGCAAGTTAAGGCATTTGAAACTTGTAACATCGCTTATAAATCACCAGCTTGAGCGAAAACTGCCTGTTAACACGCATCTAGCGATTCGCCGTTACAATGGACGGCATGATGTCAAATAGATAAGGAACAGGTGATGACCGAGACAAAACCCCTGATTGTGCTCCCCGGTAATATACCGTGGGCGGACGACATTCGCGCGAAGCTCGCAGACGACTATGCCATCACCCGGCACGATGACCGCGCGACTTATATGGCGCTGCTGGTCGATCATCAGGTGGCGTTGATACTGGTCGATGGGGCAGATTCTGATTGGCGCTTCTGGACAACGACGCCCAAGAGCAGTCCCGCGACGCGGCGAATTCCGGTGATTGTCGGCGCGGATGATGCGACCACCGGCGAACAGGCCCTGATTGCGGGCGCGAATCTGGCGCTGGAATCGCACGAACTGGTGCAGACGGCGCGTAAACTGGCGCGTGACTATGCCCGTGTGCCCGACCCGGCGTTGATAGAGCAGCTTGATTGTGAATGTCAGGAAGCGCTGCCGCCGCTGGCGATTCAGGGTGTCGAGAAGTTCAACGCGGGTGAATACTATCCGCAGCATGATTTATTCGAGGAACAATGGATGCAGACCGAAGGCCCTGTGCGCGATTTGTACCGCGCCATATTACAGGTCGGCGTGGCCTATTATCAGATAGAACGCGGCAACTATCGCGGCGCGAAGAAAATGCTCATGCGAAGCGTGCAGTGGCTGGCGGTGCTGCCGGATGTGTGTCAGGGGATTGATGTGGCGGCGCTGCGGGCAGATTCGGCGAAGGTGCGGGCGGAGTTGGAACGCTTAGGCGAGGCCCATTTCGACCAGTTCGACCCCGCCCTGCTGCAACCCGTCAAGCTGGTAGTGGGGAATAGCTGAAAACCTGCCGCTTTTGTGCAATTTGCCACTTTCACCACCAGAAGCGAAAGCCATCGGCTACCAAAACGCCACACCCCCTGAAGGGGACACGTTCGGATGGCGAAAAACACGCCCGCTGTAGCTATTTAGTCATCTTCAGATGACTTGTCTTTGCGGCAGCCGCACGTTTTAACGTGTGGCGGAACATTTGCAATTGGGAATTTCGGAAAAGGTCAGGTTTTCAGGGGAATAGTTTGCTTGCATCCTCACTCGTAATACGCCGGCAGCTTTTTCAGCCCTTTCCACTGTTCCATATCATGCCCGAAAATCACCAACGCGATAGGCTCCCGTTCGACCAGATCAAGCAGTTTGATCGTGCTGGCGCGGATCGCTTCGGCGTCCGGGTGGCTACCGTCGTCCTCCGCGTCACGGGTAAAGCCCTCGCCGAAGGGTACAGCGTCAATCGTCAGTAAAATCGCCCCCGTTTTGGGCAGCCGCACCAGCACCGATTGATGGCCGGGCACATGCCCGCTCGTCTCTATCAGCTCCAGACCCGGCAGCAGTTCCGTATCCCCGTCCACCAGCCGAATGCGCTCCATGGGCCGATCCCATTGGCGGCGAATGGCAGCATAACGCGGGTTGCTCGCCGCATCCAGATGATGCACACGCTGAACGACATATTGCGCCTTTGTGAATACCGCGTGTCGTCCGGCATGGTCGCCATCATAATGGGTCGAAATGACGGTATCAATATCGTCCGGTTTTAAGCCTATGCTTGCCAACTGCTCGATCACGTCCTGCCCATTCTCGAACTCCTGGGCATCTTCAGGGATAATCTCCGGCAGACCACTGTCAATCAGAATATGCTTGCCGTCACCCGTTTGCGCCAGATAGCACACAATCGGAATCTCGTACTCCGGCATCGACCCAACCTGCATCAGATAAAGACGCTTCACGGCATTCTGGCTCATCATCATTTCCTCGGAATCGAAATGTCTATCTATAGGATAGAACTTTTGTTCCATTTGTCAATGTGCAGTGGTCACATGCAGCCACGACTTCGTTACTCATCAAATGATTATTCGACTATTTTCTTGACTAGCATCAGTGGAGTAATTATTCACCTTCCCGTGAGATTTTACCTGTTCTCATGGCAACCCCTCCCCTGCGCGCTTGTGACCCGTTCTGCTCCCTGCCCTCGTCTATGGGGGAAGGGGCGGGGATGGGGGTTTGGAGGCTGACGCATGGTCAGGTGAGTAGATACGCTTCAGCTTCACGTAGTAATAATGACATCACCGAAATCCCGCACATGCCTGTGTCAACCTTTCGATACCGCGTTGGATGGCGTCCGGGCTGGCGGCGGCATAGCCTATCACCAGCCCCCGCATGACGTTGGCACGATTCTGATAATAGGGCGACAGCGGCAGCACATCGACGTGATTCGCAGCACACGCCAGCGCCAATGCCACATCGTCTATAGCATCGGGCAGCAGCGCCGTGATGTGCATCCCCGAATCGCAGGCAATCGGACGCAGCCAATCACCCAGCGCCTGTGACAGACCATCCAGCAAAACATCGCGTTTGTGACTGTAGGTCTTTCGCATCCGGCGGATGTGGCGCATGAAGTGCCCGCTGCGGATGAATTCGGCAGTCACCGCCTGCGGAATCAGCGGTGGATGCTGGTCTATCACCCGCCGCGCCGACACAAACGCCGTCACCAAATCCAATGGCACGACCAGATAGCCCAATCGCAGCGCCGGGAACAACACTTTGCTGAACGTGCCCGCATAAATCACGCGCTGGTGTCGGTCCAGTCCCTGCAACGCCGCCACCGGATGTCCCCCATAGCGAAATTCACTATCATAATCATCTTCCACAATCCATGCGCCCTGTTCCTGTGCCCATTGAATCAGGCGCAAGCGCCGCGCGAGGCTCATGGTGTGCCCCAGTGGAAATTGATGCGACGGCGTGATATAGACCGCCCGCGCAGGCGGCGCGTGGGCGATAGCATAGTCGATATCCATGCCTTCCGCATCAACCGGTATGGGTATCATCTGCACGCCGCTGTCGTTGAATGCGCCTCTCGCCCCACCATAACCGGGGTCTTCCATCCACAGCACAGCGCCCGGATCGAGCAAAATGTGTGCCGCCAGATGTAACGCCTGCTGCGAACCCGACACAATGATGACCTGTTCCGGTTCACAACGCAGCGCCCGCGATGTTTGCAGATATTCGGCAATCGCTTCGCGCAGCGGTCTGTAGCCCGCGGCGGATGGATAGTAATTGAAGTCGCCGGGTGGGGTATAGCGATAGTGGCGGGCGGTCATCTGCGCCCAGATATGAAACGGAAAGGCGTCTAAATCCGGCGTGCCGACAAAAAACGCATACTCACTACGCGGGGTATAACGAAAATCGGTTGTTTTCGAGTCGCGATGGATTTCGGCGCGGTCTGCGATATCGCGCAGTGCATGGGTCTGTGGGGTATCAACCTGTGGTCGCGCGAACAATCCCGGCAAATCATCCGGCAGGCTGGTCGTAACAAATGTACCTGCGCCGGTGCGCGTCTCCAGATAACCCTCCGCAATCAATTGATCGACGGCGTTCATAATCGTGTTGCGCGACACACCCAGCGTCTCGGCCAAATCGCGTGACGAGGGCAAACGCACACCCGGCTTGAGTTGATTCTCCACAATTGCCGCGCGGATGCCGTCATATATCTGGCGATACAGCGGCGTCGGCGCATCTGTGTCAAGCTGGATAATCGACAGCATAAAGGTGTTGGGCAATGTGCCGGCCATGCGTTCATTCCTGCGAATAGTCATCAACTGGCTATTGTACCGTTGCTAGCGGCTGCCACCACAGGGCAGCCATCCGACCGCGCCATTTGCACGATTTCTGTAATAAAACCCGTTCTTGGATCGGTTTCTCCGCTGTTTTACACAGCTTCCACACCGTCTTTGCGGTTCAATTGTCGTTGCGCCAGCGGCTATTTTCATCCCTCCGCAGGTTTACAGCGCTGCCGCGGCGTCTATTTACGCCCGTAACACCATTGCCCAATCGCGCGAGAGATTTTATCATGGGATTGTACGTCCACGTTTTTATACCCATAACGAAAGGCCAGCGGCGCACAGCCCACGTATGATTTCAGCCGAAAACATCGTCCTGCATTATCTTCTGCCTATTGGCGTGGCGTTTTTGATTGCCTTCGCCATCCAGCGATTGTCGCATCGCATCGTCGGGCGGTTCATGGGTTTAAGCTATTACGCGCCAGAGAGTATCCGTCTGCGGCAGGAACGCCAGCGCACACTGCACGACCTGTTCGCCAGCAGCATCGGCTTTTTAGCATTTTTGCTGGCGGCGGTGTTTTCGGTCAGCCTGTTTGTCGATACGACGACGCTGGTGTGGATTATGGGTCTGTTCGCTGCCGGGTTTGGTCTGGGGGCGCGTCCCCTCATCAGCGACTTTTTGACGGGCGCGAGTTTCATGTTTGAAGACACCTTCGACGTGGGCGAGAAGGTCGAACTGCTCGGCATCGAAGGCATCATCGAAAAAATCAACCTGCGAACGGTGTTTGTCCGCGCGCCAACGGGCGAACTGTATGTCATCCCCAACGGCGAAATCCGCATCATCCGCAACTTCAGTCGAGGGCGCTTCTCCTCTGCCGATGTCAGCCTGAAAGTCGCCGCCAACGACCTTGAAGCGGCAGTCAAACTGCTGGAAGACTTGAGCGCGGAAGCTGTCGAACTGCTGCCCAACTTGCTCGAACCCTGGCAGGTCATCAGCCGTTCAGAAACCGTCGGTCAACACGCGGAACTGAGCCTGCTGGTCAAAACGCGCTTCGGCAAAGCGGCAGAACTGCGCCCGCGCCTGGTCGCGCTGGTGCATGAACGCCTCTCCGCTGCCGGAATCAACCTGTACGACTGATTCAAGTCTACAACTTGCGGCTTCAAGCCTGCCAAAATAAAGCCAAACAAGCTGCACGATCGTTACAGACAGCGATTCACCGCGCAGGCCGATAGGCGACACAATCGTTAGTGTGTTTTACCCTTCGCAGTTGCTACCCAACGGCAGACTATAGAGTTCGCGTTCATCACACGTCAATTCACGCGAGGCGCGGTTGACCCGTGCCCACGACACGATTTCTTGCAGCGATTGCACACGCCAGATAATCACCTGGGTGTCCATGCTGCCGGAAATCGCTTGCCTGCCATTCGGACTGAAAGCGACGCTCAGCACCTCGCGCTCGTGACCGATGAGCGTGTTTATCGCATCCCCGGTCTTTAAATTCCAGACAATCAGGGTCTGGTCGAGCGATGACGAAATCGCCTGTTCGGGTATCCGGGGATTGAAGGCGACGTGTGTCACACTCGAACTGTGCCCTTCCAATGTTTCTATGACTGCACCCGTAGCGACATTCCAATACAGCAGTGTCCCATCGGCTGAACCCGTCAACATGCGCTCACCTGTTGGACTGAAGGCGATGTCGGTCACAAAATTGCTGGATGCGGGCAGAGACATCACAACCTCGCCGAAGGTCGCCGAATCGGGTGCGATGTCCCACAGCACAATCAAACCGTTGACACAATTTTGGATTTCATCCAGTTGGGCACAACCACCCGTCGCCAGAGTCCGACCATCAGGCGACACCGCAATGGTGAGGAAAAGATCCCCTGTGGGAGAGGCACTATCATAATCGAGCGTTGCCACAATCTCACCTGTACGCACATTCCAGATCAACAATTCACCCACGCAACTCTGCTGTACCGCCTGGCAACCACTCGATACCACCCATTGCCCATTGGGATGAAAGGCGACATCGGTAATAATGCCATCATGATCCGTAAACTGCCGAATCCGTGCGCCCGTCGCCACATCCCACACAATCACGCGACCATCATACGAGGCGGATACGGCGAGCGAATCGTCGGGACTCATTGCCACTGCCACTACCCACTCCGTATGGCCTGTGAATTGGCGAATCGCATGACCAAATCCGGGTGATTCGGTATCGGTATTCCACAAAATCAATGAGGTATCATCCGATGCTGATAAGGCCGTTCGTCCATCGGAACTATAGGTGATGTCGTTCACCCAATCCGTATGGCTGGATAGTCGCTGGATAATCGCCCCACTCTGCATATCCCATAAAATGACGCGCCTATCCACCGCAGCCGACACCAGTCGTCGCCCGTTCGCGCCGAAGGCCAATCCGGCGATGCGCCCGGTGTGGATGGTGAATGTGCGTAGGAGTGTTCGCGCCTGTATCACGCGCATCGCGCCGCTGTCAAATCCAATGACCAGCACTCGGTCACTTTCACTCCACGCCAACGTCATAATGACGCCTTCAACCGGATCAATAAAGGGTGCCATAACACCAGTCACCACATTGAATTCCAGCACTTCGCTGCGGTTACATTGTGTTGTTTCTAGCCCCTGCGCTTGCAACACACGCTGTCCACTGCATCCCGCCGAGACAATAGCCGTGCCATCGCCAATAATCACAAAATCCACAATCCCAAGCGTATGCCCCGTAAACTCACGCAGCACTTGTCCTCTGGGCACACTCCACAACAGCAGTTCACCGGAATCAGACGACGAGATTAAGCGATTGCGATCGGATAAAAAGCGCACCTGTGTAATGGCCCCGCCGTGCCCGCTGAGAACTGCGACGGCTGCGCCGGTTGTGACATCGGCCACATGAATTTCGCGGTCAATGGCGCTGGTGGCGATGTATGTTCCGTCCGGGCTAAAGGCAACGGCGGTGATAATCCGATAACGATGGCTTTCAAACCGTCGCACAATCGTGCCAAATGTCGGCGATTCCTCATCCATATCCCACACAATCACGCCCCCACCGCGATCGCCGGTAATGGCAAGTCGTCCATTTGGACTAAACGCGATGGCATTCACCCGGCTGGTCGTTGGTATATTGAGGATGGGTACGCCGAACGTATCGGAGTCCGGGTCTGTGTCCCATAGAATCAGCAGGTTATCGTCAGCAGCAGACAGCGCCCGTGTCCCTTCAGTATTCATCGCAACGGCATGAATGGTATTGCTATGGCCTTCAAAAATCCGCATCGGCCCCGACGTATACAACACCTCCGACGCGATTCGTTGAATCCGGGCGGGCGGGTCTGTCAGACCGTCTAAGGCTTCGACTGCCAGCGCAATTGCCAGCAGCGGATTATCGATCAGCTGGCGGCGCGCGGCATCAATCACCAGTAACCCGCGCACTTCGGCGGCGCTGCGTTCGGCTTCGGCACGAGCGGTCACGGCGATAGCTTCGTTGGCTTTGCTCGTGGCTTCGGCAATCGAGGCTTGTGTCGCGGCATACAGCGCAGTTTCGGCTAGAATGACCGCTTCTCGTTCGCTCGTCGCCGCCCGTTCAGCCTGAATATTGGCGTTGCTCGCGCTCGTTCCCGCGAGGTTCGCATTGGCATCGCTCGTCTGCCGCGCAGAATTGGCCGTTGCGGCTTGATAGGCGACCTGCGTACTGCCGAGTGCAACATCATTCAGCGCATTAAGCGCCACCACTGTCGAGAGGCCGGTAATCACCGCCAATATCGAAATGACCGCTACGACGCCTGTAATCAACAATCGCCTTTGCTGCCGTCGCCGCTGGTTAAGATGGCTGGCGCTGATATAGGCGCGCTGCAATTCTGTGACCGACGGTGATTTATCTTCTTCACCCGCTTCCTTCATCCAGGCAACGGCATTATCTATTTCGCCACCGATCAAGAGCAGATTGTCATCGCGGCCCCGCGCATCCCATTCCCGCGCCTGCACCAGTACACGGGTATGGATGCGGACGTGATTCAGGTCGGTTTCTATCGTCTCGATCAGGGTGGTGAATGCCGTCTGAAAATCATCCACATCTTCGCGGAACATCACCCAATTATGGGTCGAGATGATGGGGTGCATCAGCACGCGGTGCGAATCTTCGGTAATCTCGCGGTGCATCACCGGGACAAATCGCTTCTTGTTGCGGACGGCGTGGTCGATTTCTTCCCGACAGATTTCGGATTGTACCGAGTCGGGACTGATGATGAACAAAAATGTGTCCGACGAGTCGATGCCGTTGAAGACTTCGCTCTTCCAATCGGCGCTGGGTGGGATGTCTTCCCAATCAACCCAGATGTCTTTGTCTGTGCGACCACTCGCAATCAGAGCGTCATAGAGACGATTGACAAATTCGCCGTCTTTGCGGGAATAAGAAATAAATACATCAGGCATAAGCTGACCTATTGGCAGGTTCCATATCACCCAATGATACCGCAAATTTCATTCTGCGCCGCGACAGGCCGATTGCCAATCGCGGTTGCCCATGCCATACTGGGGGCAACAATCCGTGCAATCGAGAAGGACAAGCCATGTCTGACCTCAAAACACAGGCCAATGATGGCGATGTGCGGGCGTTTCTCGCATCTGTCGAAAACGAGAAACGCCGTCAGGATGCGTTCAAAGTGCTGGCACTCATGGAAGAAATCACCGGCGAAAAACCAACGATGTGGGGCACGAGCATCATCGGTTTTGGGCGCTATGACTATAAGTACGAGACCGGACGCGAAGGAAAGTGGTTCAAGACCGGGTTTTCGCCACGCAAACAAAATCTCACGCTCTATCTCATGTCCGGTTTTGCAGACTACGGCAAGCTCATGAGTCAATTGGGCAAGCATAAAACAGGCAAATCGTGCCTCTATATCAACAAATTAGAAGACATTGACATGGATGTTTTACGCGCGCTGGTCAAACAATCAGTGGCGCACGTTTCGCGCACACATGACGATTAATCGCGTATCTCGTCACACCGTTAACTGATGAACTGCAAAACAAAAGCGTAACGAAGCGTTAAAGAGGAAAAAGAGGAAATGAGGGGCAAAAAATGAACTGCAAAGGACGCATGAATGCCTTACGCAGAGGGTGATACAACGTATGAGGGCAAAAATGAACCGCAAAGGGCACAGAGAGCGCAAAGTAATTTGACACCACCTCAGTCCTCATTACTGTTGTTACTCATCACGCATTACTGTTCTTATCTTGGCACCTGGAACTTGCGACTTGGTACTATTTTCACTATAGGGAGACAGACAGGTGATTTTCAGCAAAGTCCGAGACCCTCGATTTATCACCCTGCGCCGCGGCGGCACGCTACAGGCGTAATGGGGTAAAAGGGGTTTTCTGGCTGAAACCCCTACCAGATATTGCAATCATCCACCGGGCACGCCGCCACCGGGCACATTCAACGGTTCATAGGGGTCGCGCCACCATTCAGGCCAGGGTTCACGCGCGACATTGAAATAATCGTCCAGAATGCGGCGCACAATCGGCGCGGCGACCTGTGAGCCTTCCAATGAATTCGCGACCATGACTACGACAGCGATTTGCGGATTGTCTGCCGGAGCATAAGCCACAAACCACGCATTGGGATAGAGCGCCGTTTGTGCCGACCCGGTTTTGCCACACAGCGTATAGGGCACACCATCGCCAAAGACCAGAATCGCCGTCCCAAAATCCTCATTAAACGGCACTTCACACATCCCGCGCTGCACCGCTTCCAGCACACCCGGATTCAAGTCGAATTGTCCGATAACACGCGGTTCGGAGACGGGGCCATCGCCCACCTGCTGCACGATATACGGTTGATAGATAGTGCCACCATTGGCGATGGCTGCCGTGACCTGTACC
Source organism: uncultured Anaerolineaceae bacterium (assembly GCA_964614375.1). Lineage (GTDB taxonomy): Bacteria > Chloroflexota > Anaerolineae > Aggregatilineales > Phototrophicaceae > CAZTLI01. The sequence continues at coordinate 9,059 of CAZTLI010000032.1, read as the reverse complement.
ATCGCCAGCGGCGTGACCTCGACACTGCCCTGTCCAATCGCATTATTCAGTGCTTCATCCACAGAACGAGGCGGCGCGAGTTCGCTGCGAACTTCGGGAATTTCGATGCCGGTTAGTCCGGTCATGCCCATCCGTTGAGCATATTCGATCAGCAAATTAGAGCCGCGCTGATAGAGTTGGGCGCTGTATTCCCAGAAGAACGGGTCGCACGAGGAGGTCAGCGCCAGCCACGGCGTAATTGGGCCAGCGGCGTCAAAACCGTCTGTCGCCCGCCAATCGAGACGAATTCCCGCTGTATCGCCATAACGTGCGCCATTCCATTCTAATTGACAGTCGTATTCTTCATCAGGTGCGATGAGTCCTTCGTTGAGAATCGCCGCGACGGTGATGATTTTGAAGACCGACCCCGGCGAGTAACGGTCGTTGGTGGCTTTATTGACCAATGGACGCCGACTGACATCATTCGCGAGGCCGGCGCGCACGTCGATGACATCGGGATTGGGCGTGTCGGGACTGAAGATGCTGGGGTTATAACTGGGATAACTCGCCATCGCCAATATCTCGCCCGTATTGACATCAATCACCACCGCCGCGCCACCCGTAGACACCCCGCCCCAATTGGGTTCGGCATAGTTATAGGCGTCCGACAGCGCCTGCGCGACAATCACCTGCAAATCACGGTCAATCGTCAAGCGCACATCCACCGACGGCGCGCCCGTTGTGCCGCCCAATTCATCCACTACCGCGCCACCCGGTTCAGATACCACCAGATAACGTTCGGGGCGTCCGGCAAGCTGCTGGTCATAGCGTTGTTCAATCCCGGTCTGACCAATGATATCGCCGGAACGATAACCCTGCGCGCTGAGGGTTTGCAATTGTTCCGCCGTAACCGGGCTGACATACCCGGTCACATGCGCCGCCGCACCATTGCCATAATAACGCCGGGTTGTATATTCCGTCACCAGCGGAATCGTGGCGGTGTCATCCTGGAAAATGCCGCAAATGTTCGACAGGTCATTTTGCGCGTTGAGATAGATTTCGCGGTCAATTTCGCCCACATAAAAGATGGTCTCGTCCAGATAGCTGGCGAACAACCGCACCAGATTCGCCCGCCGTTCCCGCAATAAATCGGTCAAATAGTCGATGCAGTTATCGACATTGTTCATCCGGCTTTGTTGAGCGCGCAAGATGACGACTGCGCCGCCTTCTTCTACCAGATACTCGCCATTGCGGTCATAGATATGTCCACGCACACTGGCGCGACTATCCACGCGCGTATAACCACCGCCCGCCAGCCCTTCCAGAATGTCCATGCTTGACCACGCAATACGCCAGCCATCGGGCGTCCGCATCAGGCGCATCGTGCGATCCGGGTCGGGGATGTTTGAATAGGTGCTGCTGACGAATGTCAAATCATAATGCACCGCCGCCGATTCGCCCTGTAAATCGACAGTGTGTATTTCATAGTTAATGCCATCAATGTCAATGTCGCCATCCACAACGGTGAAGCGTCGCTCGAACACCTCATACGGATACTGTTCCTGACTGATGGGATGCAGGTAGGTGTGCATGGTGGCGTAATCTTCTTCATTCCACGCATCGAGGAAGGCGCTCACCACTTCTGTAGGGGATTGTTGGGGCGCGGCGGGTGGCGGAGTCGGTTCGTCACCAGATGCGGCAGGCGCATTCCCACCACAGGCGGTCAATAGCAGAGTAATCAGCACAACGCTGAGTAATTTCAATCGCAACATAGGCACTTCGTGTTCCTCTAACTTCGCCCCGCAACTATAATCGTCCCCATCCCCCCTGTCCAGACAGCGTAGGGCGAGCGTTGGGCACAATTGACTATTAAACACAGTGGATGAAACGTTATACTATGGCGGTTTGGTCTATCCGCTGGCTATAGGAGCGTCGCCACATGGATTTAGCCGCCTATCGTGATTTCACCCGCCGCCTGCAAGCCAATTTACAGGCTGATGACCGCGTGTTGGGATTGATTGCGCTGGGGTCGATGGCGGAGGTTAATCGCCTGCCCGATGACTGGTCAGATCACGACTTTTTTGTCATCACGCCGCCGGGTGAGCAGGAAGATTTCCGGCAAAATCCGGGCTGGCTGCCCGACCACGAGTCGATAGTCCTGTCTATCCGCGAGACGGCGCACGGCCTCAAAGTGTTGTATGAAAGCGGGCATCTGCTGGAATTTGCCATCTTCGACATCGACGAATTAGCGCAGGTGCATATCAATGACTATCGGGTGTTGCTGGATCGCGCCGACATCACCTCCATCGTCGTCAACATCGCCAAACGTCCGGCGCAGTCACCATTCGACGCCACAAAACAATTCACGATGGTCATCTCGTTGATTTACGTCGGCATGGGACGGTACGCGCGCGGCGAGCGACTCAGCGCCCACGCCTTCATCAAACACCACCTGCTGGGGCATCTGCTCTCGCTGCTGGCCCATCTCCTCGACGGCGATAACGCCCGCCTGGACAATCTCGACGCTTTCCGGCGCTTTGAACAGGTCTATCCCGACGTTGGCGCAGAAATCAGTCGCGTTTTGCTGCTGCCTATCCCTCAGGCGGCGGAGTCGCTCCTGGATTTGACCGTCCATCACGCGCCCGAATTAGCCGAAAGCCATCAATCAGCGGTGGATGTCGTGCGGCAGTATGTCAAACGCGCGGGAAACCCACGCAGGGCATGATTTGTGATGTGCTTCACACGGGAAGTGGGCATTGTCGCCATATATAACCGCAACCAGCACACGCACACTGGCGAGTATTGTAAACGATGCGCTCTCTGGTCTCGACAGCCCTCTGCGCGCTGTGCGCTTCGTCTTTTGTTTTTAGCCGGCGCTAGCAGCAAGAGGTCAGCAGCCATTTTCCTGCCTTTGGGTGAATCTTTTGACCTTACCCTCTGTGTCCTTTGTGGCTCTGTGGTGCAAATCTTTTAATTTGTGCGCTGCGGTTACACTGGACTATTCCCGCTAGCGCGCTGCTGGTGATAGTGTTCATACGCCGCCTGCACAAATCGGCGCAAATCAGCGTCCACACCATAGAAGGGCGTATGTTCGGGATTACCCCCTTGCGGCAGATTGCCCGTGAGCGCGTCCGACCCAAAACGGCGCAAACCCGCCTCTGCCTGTGGATCGCCCGCCGTGAAAGCGTCGATTAGGACGCGCATCCGTTCTGCGACGGCCTGCACCGCCGGACTATCGACAGGCTGATCGTGCAGCGCATCAAAGGCGGCATAAATGTCTTGCCAGTCCTGTGCCCAGCGTTCGATTTGCGCCGGTGTGATGTGGCGCGCCCGCAGTTGAATGCCCGCCCAGGCTTCATCACTGTAATAGCGCCGCCAGAAGTCACCATCATCCATTGGCGTTACACCCCGAATAATGGCACTGACCGTATCCGAATCGAGCGCGCCTGTGCCACTCTCTTCCGTGTCTGTAAGTGCTTTTTCCAGGGCTGTCGATGCCTGCTGTAAACGTGCGATCTGTTCATCGACTGCCGCCTTCTGAATCGCCAGCGACTGATGCAGGTTATAGGTCGGGCTGCTGAGGATGGTCTTAATCTGGTCGAGTTTGAAGCCCATCCATTTCAGCGTCAAAATCTGCTGAAGGCGCAGCAAATCCCGGTGATGATACAGGCGGTGTCCACCATCTGTTGTATCGGACGGTGTGAGCAGCCCAATCCGGTCATAATATTGCAGCGCCCGCACGGTCACGCCCGCCAATCGTGCGAAATCCGCCACGCGATACAGCGTACTCATGGTCAATTCCTCCGCTATGATTTCAGCCTACAATATAACGTTGCGTCAGGTTCAAGCCCTATTTTGCCAGATTCACGGCAGTAAAAGAGGCGTTAAAATGTATAAAAATTCCATAACGTACACATCTATGCTTTGATGTGCAGCGTTACATGATAAAGATGGATGTCAACAGGATGAAGTGGTATGTGTTTACTTGTGCTGCTGCTGTTTCTGGGATTGATCATGCCCGTTCAACGACCTGATACCCCACCAGAAAGACCCGCGACCTATGAAACCGTGACGTTCCGGGATATCGCCTATTACGAGGGTGATGATGCCGACACCTTTCGTCATAGTCTCGACCTGTATATACCGGATGGCGCGGACAACTTTCCAATCTTCATCTATATACATGGCGGCGCGTGGGTCGGTGGCTCTAAGAATGCGTATGGCAATATCGGTCAGGCATTGTCACAACAGGGTATCGGGGTCGCGGTGGTCAATTATCGTCTTTCGCCGCGTGTGACTCATCCGGCGCATGTGCAAGATGTCGCACACGCCTTCGCATGGCTTGCCGACCATATCGCGGATTATGGCGGCGACCCAACGCGCATCGTGATTGGGGGGCACAGCGCGGGCGGGCATATTGCCAGTCTGCTGGTGCTGGATGAGCAGTATTTAGGCAGTGTCGGTCATTCACGGGAGGATGTATTGGGTGTGGTATCGTTTAGCGGCGTCTATGTGATTGACGATTGGATTGTGCAATGGGCACGCGGCGCATTCCCCGATGATGACGCTGGGCGGATGGCTGCGTCACCGTTATCGCTCATCCCGGAAGACGGCACAGACCTACCCCCGTTCCTGCTGCTGGTTTCCGAAGATGACTATCCCGAACTGATTATTGAACACCATGCCATGGCAGAAGCCCTCGTTACGGCAAGCGCACCGGTGGAAAGCGACGTTATTCCCGACAGGGAACACTTTTCACTGGTGACCCGCATCGGGGAACGCAATGACCCGACAACGGCGCGTCTTATCGACTGGTTATGGCGTGTGTTTCGGATGGGATAAGGGCTGCGCTACAGTCAACCACCGATTGCCCGCTGGAAGTTTGAAAACAGTTGTGGAAACCCTGACTCCGGCGTATAATATAAGAGTGTTATTAACCTGTATTTTTGTGTGGGATTGGTCTGCACCCATTCATTCACTCGCGCATACTGCCACGCAAGTCAAAACAGGTCAACCTATCGTCCACAATTTTATTACGGTTTGCAACCTGCGGTGTGTTCCTCGAAAACACACATGCCCACCCCGAACATTATCGGTGGGACGAACAGGGCAACAAACCGGGGAGTCCAATCGCATGACATCTGATTTTTTATCCCGGATTATCGGGTTTATTCTCTTTTCTATTGTTGGCGCGCGCATTGGCGTGAATGCCGCTGAATCGCTGCAATTATCCGAAGAAGCAACCTCCTTCATTTTTCTTCTGGTTGGAGCATTGTTTGGTCTCATCATCACACCCTGGATCAGCGTGCGCCCTATTCGCTTTATTCGCACAACCATCAACGAAATGCCCGTCGAAATCATGTTATCGGTGACATCGGGACTGATTATCGGGCTGGTCGTCGCGCTGCTGGCGGCTTATCCGCTATCGCTGCTGGATGAACCCTTTGGCAACACCCTGCCTGCGATTGTCGTCGCAGTATCGGCCTATCTGGGCATGACGATTTTTGGCGTGCGCTGGCGTGAAATCGGCAGCTTTATCGAGCAGCGTACCGGAATGCGGCGCGGGCGGCTGCTGGGTGTGCAGGGTGAACGCCAGTTGTTGGTCGATACCAGCGTATTGATTGACGGGCGCATTGTTGAAATCGCCGAGTCCGGATTCCTGGGTGGGACGCTGGTCATCCCGCGGTTTGTCTTGACCGAGCTGCATCAGGTCGCCGATTCATCTGATACCTTACGGCGCAATCGGGGACGACGCGGCCTCGCCAAGTTGAACGAACTCCAGCGTAACAATCTTGCCCCGGTCAAAATCATTGATGATGATGTCGAAGAACTGCCCGAAGTGGATGATAAGCTGGTGGCGCTCAGCTTACAAATGAACGCGGCGATTATCACCAACGATTTCAATCTGAACAAAGTGGCAGAGGCGCAAGGCGTCATGATTTTGAACATCAACGCGCTGGCGAATGCCGTCCGGTCGATTTACATTCCCGGCGAGACCTTCCCCCTCCGCATCATTCAAGAAGGACGTGACGAAGGGCAGGGCGTCGGCTATTTAGAGGATGGCACAATGGTGGTGGTCGAAAATGGGCGCGATTATATGGATCGCATGATTACGGTTGAGGTCACTAAACTCATCAGCCGCGACGCGGGACGTATGATATTCGCCGTGCCAGAAAACGAGAGCAATTGACACGCAACCCGAAGCCAGAGCTAATACTACACAAGAGCGACTCCGGTGGTCGCTCTTTTTTTGTGTACTGTCTTTCGCAGAAATTAGGCGTCTGCCAGTAAACCGTCCGCGCGCCATTGTTGGGCGGGCAGCAGCCAGTCGAACGCTGGTAAAGGTCTTGCCGGAAATAGACTGTGAATAATATCACGGCACAGATACAGGCCATCACTGTGGTTGGTGAAGAGGATGACCGCTTGCTGCTGCTCCGGCCAGCCAATCGCGAAGTTGAGCGTTCGTGGAATGCCGCGCCCACCCCAATGCCAGAAACTGCGATCTGCCGCATGAACTTGCAAGCCCCATCCCAGACCCCAATGCAGTGTGGGATACCTACCGACAACGGTTTGTGCGCTGTGCATTTCCCGTCCAATTGCCGAATCAAACATCGCCATGACAAAACGCGCATAGTCTTCTAGCGTCGTCCACAAACTAATCGCGCCATTGGCAGGCAGAGTCTGTGCAAGAAATGTCAAATACGGCGGCAGCGTGGCTTCCGTTTCCGGGCGCAAGACGCTATTACCCATGTCAAACGGTGAAAAGAGTTTCTGTTGGAGATAGTCCGCCATCGGTATGCCAAGCAACTGCTCGACAACGTGCTGAAGATAATTCAATCCTTCTGAGGAATAGCTGAACCGTGTGCCGGGACGAAATCCGGCCCGCAGCCCTTCAGAATCGCGCCAATTTGGAAGCCCGGTGGTATGGCTCATCGCGTGTCTTGCGGTCATCAGGGGCAGATATTCCGTATCAGCCAGATACGGCTCACTGAGATACGATTGTAGCGGCTGGTCAAGGTCAAGCAATCCGTCTTGAACGAGTTGCAGCACGCCATATACAAACACCGGTTTTGTCAACGATGCCACAGGCCAGATAGTCCGCTCTGACACAGGCAGTCCTTCAAGCTCGCCTGAACAATAGACAGTCACAGCCCGCTTGTCGATAATCGCCACGACCAGGCCAGTAATAGGTGACGCATCAAACAGCGTTTCGATTGTGTCTCGCATTGCCGTCTCCGAGTCGATTTTACCTGCTGCAACTAAAAAGGCGCAGCACACAGGCCGCGCCTTCTCGAATCTGATCTTCGTTAACGCCTAACGCACAGGCACAGCGTCGATTGGCCCATTAATCGTCACAAACGGCGCATAAATCCAACCCACCTGACCGTTATAACGCACATGCAGCCAGAAATTGCGCCCGCCTTGAACGGTTCGCCCGATGATTTCAACCGTCGCACCCCAGGGGATTTGTGAAATCCGCGCGACACGCACACTCGGACGCACGCGGAAATTCATAATCGCGCGCGGTTGCCCCGTAATACCAATATTCGGTGCGGCATCAATCTGATCAAAAATCGTCCCTTGTTCCGGTATAACGGCGGTATTGCCTGTAACGGTCAAGTAACGTCCCGATGCCCAGCCCTGCCGTCCGTTGATGGTAATGAGATACCATGTGAACAAGCCTTCGCTGCGATTGAGGGCATGAACCGGATAGGTATTGTTCGGGCGTGCAATCGTAATCATCGACGCGCCCAAGTAAGGGCCAGTGCGAACAGCCAGCCCGCGTACCGTGTGAACAGTGGCAGTCGCAATCGGCGCGGTGGTCGGCGTGGGCACACTGCCGCCGCCTAAGAACCACTGCACTTGCAGCACCGCGCCTGTGGTATCGGGCGTAGCAGGGTCGAAGTATTCCACCACCAGAATATGATTACCTGCCGTCATCGTCCGCACGACCGAGTAGGTCGTGAGATTCTGGGCGGTGAATTGATCGAGAATCAGCAGCCCGTCGATATAAAGGCGCGCCCCACCTTCAAATGTCAGGAAGAATTCATAATCGCCATCTACAAACGTCTGATTAGACGTAAATCGTGCCGAGAAGCCATCGGCATTGACCGCTGTCAGGATCGTCCCGGTTGCGCCATCAACCGGGCTGCCCGTCCCCCAGTTGACATTGACGCCGGTGGGATACGAACCAATCGCGGCAATCGAACCCGTCAAATTTACCGTATTATAAAATTGGGCTGTCCAGTTCGTGCCGAATTCTGCCAGCGCCGTCGCCACCAGCAGCACGAACATGACCATGATTGAAGCTAATGTCAGCGCGCGTTTAAACATACTTGACTCCATCAACATGCTTGTTTGCAGTCTCACCCTCTATTATAGGGGGACACACCTGTAACACCGGGTTATTGTATAAGAAATGGTACATTCTTTGGACTAAAGTCCTATTCTTATCGCCTTTTTGTTATTTCGCAACTTAATGTATCCCCCGTCCGTATAAATTGATAGAATATAAAATACGGGGAAGCCAACTCCATTGTAACAGGAGCAGCAAAAATGAGCGATAGAGATAACAGTCACGAAATACGAAATGATTTACAGGTCATTGGCAATGATGTTATCACACGCGGACGCGAACTCGTGCGCGAAGGCAATGCCCGCACCTTCATTGTGCGTAATCGTGCTGGCGAACAACTGCTCGCCAGCACCTTGACGATTGCAGCGGTTATTGGGGGAATCGCGGCGTTGTTTTACCTGCCGATTGCTATTATTGTGATGATTGCCGCCGTCATCTTACGGCTGCAAATTGAAATCCTGCACGAAGTAGATGACGAAGGTGAAGCCGCCGATAGGCCCACCGTCCTGGTTGACCAGTCGGCAGAGCTGCCTGTCAAAAAGGCCACATCCACACCACGCAAACGCCGCGCCCGCATCGCCGACGAGTGACCCCAATACCGGTTCGACTGCGCGCTGATGGGCAGTCGTGTTTTGGTGAAATTTGGCATAGAATAAAACCAGTTTCTGCTAGAAGTTGCACCCCCATATTTTGGGGAATAATTTTAAAATTTAGGCGTATGATG
>CAZTLI010000031.1:0-21390 GCA_964614375.1 uncultured Anaerolineaceae bacterium | reverse complement strand
AGCGACTCTGGCGTGGGGGCGCACACTTGGTTTTTTGCGGCGGCACGCCCTCCCCTGAAAATAGCACCCGGTCGCAAGTGCCAGGTAAAAACAATGATGTGTCGGCGCAGGTATGCGCCAAAAGGACGGAGGGCGGCGTGAACGGGTGTCGTCCGCCTCTTTGTGTTCTCTGTGGTTCAATTGTCTTGTAGCCAGTGGCTGTATTCATCCCTTCGATGTGGCGTGACGCGGCGTGGTCGTCTATGAGCGGGATAGATAGGTAAATGGTATAGGTGTGGATACCTTTGCGAAACCCTGCTACGATGGGAAACACGCTGGCCTATCACAGGGGATTGGCGCGGCGATAGGTAGGGTGATATGAGAATATGACCAATACTGGGCTGGATTATTCGCCCGACTCTGTAAAGCGCATTATACTCAGGATAGATGATTATTTCGTGCCCGCATGGGCTTTGAAGTTACATTGGAGTATTCATGTTTGACAACATCAAGCAGGTTACACAGGCGCTGAGTGAACAACAATATATCTCCACAGACGAAATTTCGACAGTGATGTACCTCGCGTCCAGGCTGGGCAAGCCCCTGCTGGCGGAAGGCCCTGCGGGTGTGGGTAAGACTGAACTGGCGAAAGCATGGGCGGGCGCGACGGGCAAACGCCTTATCCGGCTGCAATGTTATGAAGGACTGGACGAAAACAAAGCCCTCTATGAATGGGAATATGCCAAGCAGATGCTCTATACCCAACTGCTGCGCGATAAACTCAGCGAAATCCTGTCCACCACCGGGAGTCTGACCGAAGCGGCGGATCGGCTGGGGACAGAAGATGATGTGTTCTTCTCCGAACGTTTCTTGCTGGCGCGCCCTTTGCTGCAAGCGATTACTGCCGATGAACCTGTCGTCCTGCTGATTGATGAAATAGACCGTGCCGATGCCGAATTTGAAGCCTTCCTGCTGGAAATCCTCAGCGATTTTCAGGTGTCGATTCCTGAATTGGGCACAATCGTCGCCAAACACAAACCCGTTGTGCTGCTGACCAGCAACAACACCCGCGAACTATCAGAGGCGCTCAAACGGCGCTGTCTGTATCTGTTTATCGACTATCCTAACCACGAAGCCGAGTTAAACATCGTGCGGATGCGCGTGCCGGAATTGGGCGCAAAATTGGCGGAACAGGCCGTCGAGGTGACTCAACGTTTGCGCGGACTGGATTTGAAGAAGAATCCGAGTGTGAGCGAGACGATTGATTGGGCAAAGGCCCTGGTCATGCTCAATGCCGACAAACTCGACAAACACACGCTGGAAACGACACTGACCGTCCTGCTCAAACACGAGGCCGATGTCCGCAAAGCGCGACGCGCGCTGGTCGATGGCGGCGGCAGCGCCGGGCGTCATCCACTCGAACGGCGCGGTGGTCGCTGGAACTAACCGTCACAACACACATCGCCGGAGAAACGGATTAATGATTTTTCAATACACGATAGAACAGGTATTGGATGGCTCTAAAACACAAACGCGCCGTGTGATTAAAAACGGCGAGCAGGCCGTCCGTACTCGCTACAATCAAATTGAAGCGGTTGTGCATAATGGGCGTGATAAGTGGCGTGTAGGGAGCACCTATGCTGTGCAGCCCGGACGCGGACACTCCCAGATGGCGCGTATTTGTCTGGTCAAAATCAACAGCGAGGCGGTATCACGTATTAGCACTGCTGCCGCCAGAGCAGAAGGTTTCTGTAATCGGCAAGAATTTCTACAAACATGGCGCGACATTCACGGCGACAGTGCTAATGACAGGCGTGTATGGGTGCTGACATTTGAATTAGTAGGAATTAGTGTTAATATTGAGGCATTCCAGAAAAAAACGGTTATCAAGCCGCTAGCGATGCCTCATCATGCTGCTCACTGATTTAGTTGTATTAGGACGTGCTTGTCCTGAACCCCTAAAAGATGGACGAGTGACAGTTTGTTTGGCTGGTTGGTCATCCGAAGTGGGTTTTGTGCGTTTGTATCCCACCCGCCACAATATGCCGCTCAAACGCTGGAATATTGTGAGCATTGAAGTTGAACGTAACGAACGCGACACCAGAGCCGAAAGCTGGAAAATTGTTGGCTCTAAAAACGAGTGGGAAACATTGGCTAGCAAGGTGGAGGTGGTGGGTCGGCTAAATTCGGCTGAAGAAAGACGCAACTTTATTGGCAATCTAACCGATACCTGCGTCAATGTCATCAATGAACAGCGGCGCAGTCTTGGTATCATCAAACCCACCATCCTCAAGACGTACCTCCGTGATAATCCCAAATATGGTGAATTGTTCCAGCAAGCCTTACCGGGTTTCACGGAACATGGTTCGGTTGAGGTCAAACGCGATTCACCCGTTGAGCCACGAGTCACCTATCGCTGCCAAGAATGCCAAACGGCACAAAAACAACACGACCAACAAATTTTAGAATGGGGATTTTATGAATGGTTTCGCAAAAATCCTGATAATCCAGAGCAGGTATTTGAAAATGCCCACATGAATCACGAAGGCACAGACATATACCTCTTAGTCGGTAACCAAGCTGCCCATAGAAATAGTTTTATGACAATTAGCGTCCTTCGTGTTCCCACAGGCCCCGTCACAATACCGATGTTTCCGCCTCGAAAGTGGCTTAATGATTAATCGCAACCCTAAAACAGCGATGGCAGGGCAGCCGAGTCCTGGATGGCATGGTCGCGTTCGGCGGCAGCCATCGGTGTATAGCGTTCAGCGGCGTCGATGACCATCGGCAGCAAGCGTGTATCGCCCGCCGCAGGAATGGCAGCGACGCCCGGCAGCGATAGGGCAAAGCGCACGCCTTCGTCAATTTTGCTCTGCAAATCATAGGGTTCATACCACGTTTTATAGGCTTTGTGGTCGGGGTCTGCCCAGGGGCCTTTGGTAATCGCCTTGATAATCATCACGCCGACATCCCGCGATTGGCACACATCGAGCAATTTTTCGGCACTACGGCGGTAATCCACATCGGCATAGAGACGCGGGTGAATCGGGAACATCACCGTATCGAAGTCGAAGCGTTCCAGCGCAGCGAGATGGACATTCGGCGTATCAATCCCATGCCCGGTGATGCCCAGAAAGCGCGTCAGACCTTCATCTTTTGCGCGCTGCAATGTTTCGATTGCACCGCCTTTACCCAGCGCCAATTCGAGGTCTTCCATTGTGCCGACGGAGTGCAGTTGATGCAGGTCGAACTGATCCGTGTGCAGCTTTTCCAGCGATTCGTTGAGTTGTGCCCACGCTTCGTCGCGTCCGCGTTCCATCGTTTTGCAGCCCAGAAAGAACTTTTTGCGATGGGGCGGCAGCCAGCGCCCCACCAATTCCTCTGCCAGACCATACTGCGGCGCAACATCAATATGATTGATGCCATGTTCCAGCGATAAATCCAGCACCTGGTTGGCGGTCTCTTGCGTTTCGTTCCACAACGCCGCGCCGCCAAAGATGACGACGGTGCTGTGATGCCCGGTTCGTCCCAGTTGTCGTGTTTGCATCAAGTTATCCTTCCTAAAACACTACACCTTCGTGTCATCATCCGATTGTAGCGCGGATAGATGGTGCATCGCCACCGTTCCGACGCACAGGTTCTCGCGCGTGTCCCGCTTGGTGCCCTCTGTGCCCGTCTGCGGTTCAATTATCTTTCGCCAGTGACCAGCGGCGAGAGGCCGGCAGCGAACAGCCCTAAAAACGCGAATTTGCGCGCTGCACCCTGAATTTGAACAAATAGTGTATAATAGACACGAACGACCTAACGGAAAATAAACCCTTATCTACTGGTGCAATTTTTATGTCTGATCACCCGGAAAATGACACCCCTTCTTCACCCGATAATGGCGGCAAACGCGGCGTTTGGCACGCGCCCGGTACTGCGGCAGCAGGCTGGAAGCCCGCCCAGGAACCATCGCCGCGTGTGGGCTGGCGCGTCCCGAGTTTGCCCAAAGACCTGACCACCGAACCTGTCGCGCGCGGGCAGTGGCACTTGCCCAATCCGCAAGACACTATCTACACGACGGATGACGAAATCGAAGTCAGTCAGGAACAGGTCGAGGCGACCATCGCGACGGCTGAACCACAGGACACAGGCGAAGCGCCGCTGTCGCCAGAAGACATGATGATGAACTTCCAGAAGGTGACACTTGCCGAACCCGAACCCGAACCGATGGCGCCGCTTTCGCCAGAGGATATGATGGGGTCGATGCGCGGGCCATCCAAAACACGCAGCGCAACCGATGCCGACGGCGACGGTGTAGACGATGATGTCAATCAGACGCTGGATTTGCTGGACGACGATGAAGACAGTTTCAGCATGAGCGAACTGGTGGCACTCGCCAGTCTGGTCGAAGAAGGGCCGGATGATAAGGCGGGTGCAGCCCCATCGCCCTTTGTCGCTTCTGAAGACGATGGCACCACCATCGACATCAGCCAATTATCGCCCGCCGAACGGGCCGTCATGGGCGCAAGCACCGCCAACGATGACGAACCCACGCAAGCGATTGATTATGCCAAAGATCAGCTTCGTCGTTTGCAAGAGGGCGGCACAACCACACCGATTAGCGAGGCGCAGCCGACAACCACCGTTGGCAGCCTATTGGGTGCAGACGCCACCAGTGACCCGGCGGAATATGCACGGCGGCAGCTTGCTCAACTCGGTGGGGATACCGGGCCGACCACAACCTATCCCGCGTCACCGCCACCGCCCACACCACAGGTTCAGCAAATCGACCCCCGGCAGGCGGAACTGGCGCAAAAATTCCGCCACACCGAAGATCAGGTACGGGCGCTGCGCGAGTTGTATCAGAGTGGGCAAATTACCTATGACGATTATCAGCAGCAGTTACGGCAGCTGCTGGTGCTGGACGACAATCAAGTCTATTGGATGATGGGTGTGGAGTCGGACAAATGGTATCGCTATGACACACCGACTGAACAATGGGTTGAGGATGTGCCGTCGGTATTGAGCGCATCGCAGCAAGATACCTATTATCAGCTCCCGCGCCTTGACCCCACGCAACCGCAGTTTGAACCGGACACCTTCGCGCGGGACCCTGATGTCACCGAACGCTTTGGCGACACGCCGCTGCCAAAACCAGTCGATGTGCGTGACCCCTATGCCACAGTGGTCAATCCGAGTTTGCTGGAATTTGAAGACCAGCCCGATTACATGCAACCGACGGTGCAGCACGATCCGTACGGCGCACGGACAGTCCCCAGCGCGCGCTACCCCGATGATGCGGTCATCGAAGCGCCTTATTTGGACGAACCGCCGGATTACGATGTCGAACGCGGCGACCCGGCCTATTATCGCGATGCCGAACGGCGGCGTCAGCAAAGCACACGCCGGTTGGTGATTACAGCACTTGGGATTTTGCTGGCCTGTGGCATCATCAGTTCGATCATGTTCGTGGCGGGCAGTCTGTTGTGGTATAACGGCATCGCCTCGCAGTGGGAAGCGGGCGTCGTGGCGCTAGCAGACTATGAACCCGAATTTCTGACTGTTCGCATTCTGGACGCTGAAGGCGGCACTATCGCCACCTTAAGCAGTCAACAAGGCGGCGCCCGCGATGTGGTGACGCTTGACCAGATTTCGCCATACATGATTTTCGCCGTGCTGGCGTTGGAAAACGAACGCTTCTATGAAGACCCCGGTTGGGATTTAATCGCCATTTTCCGGGCCTTCCTGCAAAATGTCACCGCCGGAGAAATTCAGTCCGGCGCGAGTACGATTACCCAGCAGGTCGCGCGTAACCTTGTATTGGGTAGTACCGACCCGACGGCTGAACGTAAAATCAATGAAGTGGTGGTTGCGAATGAAATTGCCTCGCGCTATAGCAAGAACCATATTCTGTCGTTGTATCTGAATGAATTCAACTTTGGGAATGGCAATTACGGCGTAGAGGCGGCCTCTCAATTCTACTTTGGCATCCCGGCATCCGAACTCAATTTGCCCCAGGCCGCGATGCTCGCCAGCATCATTCAAGCGCCTGCTGAATTTGACCCGGTGACCCGTCCCGGCGACGCTGTGGTACGGATGCGCGCCACCATCCAGCGCATGTTGGAAGTCGAATGTTTGCAATTCCAGCATGGCGATTGGCCACAGCGCGGCCCCTTCTGTATTAATGAAGAATCGCGCTTTGTGCAGGCCGATGGTTCGCCCGTCCAACTGCTGCGCCTGAACGATCAAGGCCAGATTGTCGGGGGTATCGCCACGTTCCAGATAGCCGAAATCGAAGGCACGGTGTTCCAACCGCGCTCGACAGAAATACGCTATCCGCACTTTGTCAATTTCGTCGTTGCCCAGGTCGAAGCCGAATATGGCACAGGCGCGATGTTCCAGCGGGGCTTCACTATTCATACCACCATCGTCCCCCGCATCCAAAACGCCGCCGAAGATGCGCTCTCGCGGCAAATTGGCGCGCTGCGGACGACCAACGTCAACAATGGCGCGGTCATGGTGACGAATCCGCGTACCGGCGCAATCTGGGCGATGGTCGGCAGTGCCGATTTCTATAACGAAGAGATTGACGGACAGGTCGATAACACGCGCGCGTGGCATCAACCGGGATCGTCAATTAAACCCTTCCTGTATATCGCGGCGCTGCAAGGCCGCGACATCAATGGCGACGGCGCACTGGGCGTTGATGAGTATTACACGCCCGCGACGATTGTCTGGGATGTGCGGACGTGTTACAACAACAATACGTACTGCCCGACCAACGATGATTTGCGCTTCCATGGGCCGCTGCCCGTGCGCGATGCGCTGCAAAACAGTTATAACGTCCCGGCAGTGAAAACGATTGAATTCATCGGCCCGCAGGCGATGGCAGATACCGCCGCCGCAATGGGCGTGCCCTTCTTCCCCGATTCGCCGCTGGGACTGCCGACGGCTTTGGGCGCGAATGAAGTCCGCCTGTTCGATATGATGCGCGGTTATGGCACAATCGCCAACGATGGTATATCTGTGCCGCTGTTTGCCATCGTCCGCATCACCGAGCGCGGCGAAGATGGACAGGAGCGCGAAGTCCCATGGCCCGGACGCGGCGAACCCGTACCGGCGATTAGCCCGGCGGTGGCCTACATCATGCAGTCGATTTTGAGCGATGACCCGGCGCGGTCACCGACATTCGGCGCAAATTCCAATCTCACGCTGCCCAATTACCCGACTACGAATTATGTCGGCGCGAAAACGGGTACGAGTCAGGATCGGCGTGACCTGTGGACGATGGGTTTCACCAGCAATGTCGTTGTGGGTGTGTGGTTAGGCCGCACCGACAATCAACCGACGTTTAATACGGGTGGTTTTGTCTCGGCGGCGCCAATATGGAATGCGGTAATGCGCGTCGCCACACAGGGTTTACAACCCGAAGCCTTCGTCCCGCCAGCATCGGGCGTGGTCGCGCGGGAGGTCTGCCGCACAACGGGGACACTCGCTGGCGCAGAATGCACTGAACGCGCTTTTGTCGAAGTATTGGGTGACCGTCCACCACCAAACGCCGATCAGGGTTTCGTGCAGACGGTGCAAATCGACACCTGGACGCAGCTTCGTTCGAACCAGTTCTGTCCCGAATTCACCGTCACGCGCGTATTCTCCAGCATCAATGATCCGTTTGCGATTGATTGGCTGAACAACACACAGCAAGGTCAGCAGTATGCACAACGGGTTGGCCTGCCGCTGCCATTGGAACAAGCGCCAACACAGGCTTGTCAATCGGGTATGCCGCGTCCGACAGCCCGTATCATCAATCCGCAGCCGAATCAGACGCTGATGGGCACGGTGCAGATCACGGGGCAAGTCTCGGCGGCAGATTTCAATCGGTATCAGATGGAATATGCGGTTGAAGGCACACAAGACTATGTGATTATCGGCGAATTCTCGACCACACAGCATCCGAACGCGGGCGATGTGCTGGCGACGTGGCAGACCAATGTCGTTCCCAGTGGACGGTATGTGCTGCGGTTGATGATGTTTTCGAATACGGGCGGATTTGTCGAGGTGCGTGTGCCTGTGACGCTGGATAATCCACTCCCGACAGCGACACCGACCCAACTGCCGACGTTCACGCCGCTGCCACCACAGGAAGCGACCGGCGATGGCTTTGCGCCGCCACCTGTTGGCCCCGGCGCACCCACACCCACCGCCACCATCAACCCGATTGGTTAGCGGGACAGTCTCTATCAACTATTCAACCGGCATGGCCTGACCGCTGTGCCGGTTTTTTGTTGATGGAACAGCGCGGAACAGTTAACAGGTCTCGCGCCGATTTCTGGTCATGCCTGTTTCCTGATGATACCAGCCACACCCTTCATGATATAAGCATTGAGACGTGGGACAGGTTAATTAATAGTGAACCGTTGGTTAAACGGGAACGCCGAAAAGACCAGCACAGGCGTAACGGTGCTGGCCTATCGCAATACATTCGGGTTACGCCGACTGCGACGACTCCCCAATGGTAATTTCAATATCCGCCCATGTGCCGAGTCGTTCGATGCCGAGACTCTTGTAAACCGCTTCGGCGTGTTGTGGACTGCTCAATTGACCGAGCAAAACCAGCGCCGCGCGATAACTGACTAAGCCTCCATTGGCGGTGATAAGTCGCTGGTCGATGACGACAGGGCTGTCATGGACGACGTTAATCGCCGGGAACTGCGTTTGCAGGCTCGATTCGCCACCGAACCACGTTGTCGCCTGTTTGCCATCGAGCACGCCCGCATCGCCCAGAATGAACGCCCCCGCGCACATGCTGCCCAACCACTGCGCCGATTGTGCCTGCTGCTGAATGAAGGTGTTGAGGCGCTCATGCTGCAACAGATGGCTGACATCGTTGCCACCGGGCACAAGTAATACATCCAGCGAAAGGTCGTTGTCAATCGTGGCATCGACAGTCAGGCGAAGACCTTCTTCTGTGAGAACTGTCGATTGTGATTCGACACCAATCAGTTTGACAGCTGCTCCGGCGAAACCGTCCTGCGCGTTGGCGATAGAAAAGACCTCTACCGGGCCAGTGACCTCACAGGTCAGCACGCCGTCAAACACGATGATGCCGATTTGATAGGCTTTGGACATTGTTTTCCACTCCTTGTTGTGATTTGATGGATATGCTTAGCGTATCGGGGCCGGTCGCAACATAATTGTATTTTTTCGACAGCTTGTATAAGGCATGACTCAATCACCCGAAAACCAACTCGCCGATCTCGGCTTTCAGAACATATTGCCGCATCTGGCGCTGCGTCCGTTTGTGCAGTCGTACTGGGTGTTCCAGCGCGATGAACCTTTACTGACCCTGCGCGAGGAGTATATGCACCCACAGGGCGGTTATGGGCTGGTGTTTAACTTCGGGGATAGTCAGCGGCTGGATACCGAGATGCCTTCAGAACCTGTTTTCCTCGATGGCGCGAACAGCCACAGTCGCAAGATGGCTTTTTTCGGCCACATTCACCTGATAGGTATCCGCTTTCATACGGGCGGCGCGTATCCCTTCCTGAATGTGCCGCTGGTGGAACTGCGTAACGCAGTGGTCGCGTTGGATGCGCTGGATCGCCTATCGCTGATGACGCTCTATGGGCGGCTCTATGACGCCGCTACGCTGCCGGAACGCATTAGTTTGATTGAACATTGGCTGGTGGGACGGCTAGCGCAAACTGATGCGCCCGCTTCCATCATCGCCGGGTCGTTGGGACTATTGCGCGCGGACGACAGCCTATCTATCCCCGACCTCGCTGATAAACTCGCCATCAGCCAACGTCAGCTAGAGCGCCTGTATCAAGTGCATGTGGGCATATCCCCCAAACAGTACACCCAACTGCTGCGCGTAGAAACCGCCCGACTCGCGCTCAAACAGGCGCATGACCTGTCCAATACCCGCCTTGCTGTCGATTTGGGTTTTTACGATCAAGCACACTTCATCCGCCAGTTCCGCGCTGTCATCGGCATGACGCCCTATCGCTACATGCAGCGCAGCCGCCAGCGCGAACAGTCCCACACGGAAACGGATTAATATACATCTGTATCCATTACCACAATCGCGCTGAATACAGTACAATGGCAGCGGATAGATGCCTGCCTGTGCATGGGCAGCGCTGCTTTGATTTTGGACACACCACACCCGGATAACGACACGTATGAGCGAAGCACTGGCGACATCTCCCAAAACGACGCATAAAACCACGCCACACGGCCTGACATCAGCCGAAGTACAGGAACGCATCCGGCGCGGCGAGACCAACGATTTTCGAGCACGAGTCGGACGCACCTATCCCGAAATTTTCCGTGATAACATCCTCAATCTATTCAACATCGTGTTGGGGACGCTGCTGGTGATTATCATCGCATCGGGCGACTATACCACCGCCTTCTTCGCCGGGTTCAGCGTCGTGACCAACAGCTTTCTCGGCATGATTCAGGAAATCAACGCCAAGCGCAAACTCGACCAACTGGCGGAACTCAGCCAGCAGGAGGTGCAGGTCTGGCGCGATGGTCAAAAGCAGGTCATCCCCATGAAACAGGTCGTCAAAGATGAGGTGATTATCATCGAGCCGGGTGATCGTCTGGTGGTGGATGGCACAGTGCTGCACAGTGACGCGCTGGAAATCGACGAGTCGCTGCTGACGGGCGAATCGGACGCGATATTCAAAGAACCGGATGACGAACTATTTTCGGGGTCCTTCTGTATCGCCGGGACGGGCGTGATGGTCGCGACCAAAGTCGGCGCAGACAGCAACATCAACAAACTCTCGATGATAGCCAAGCAGTATAAAAAGGTGCTGACGCCGACTCAGCACAAAATCGCGGCGATGGTCGAGATTTCCGTCGTGATTATGTTCATCTTCGGGCCGATGCTGTTCATCACAGGCTTTCTGGCAGGGCTGGACTTTCTGCCTGTGGTGCGGAATGCGGTAGTGTTTGTGACCAGTCTTGTGCCGCAAGGGTTAGTATTGGTGGCGATTCTGTCACTGACGATTGGCGCGATTCGCATCAGCCGTCATCAGACCTTGATTCAGCGTGTGAATGCCGTCGAATCACTGGCAAATGCGACG
This sequence comes from uncultured Anaerolineaceae bacterium, assembly GCA_964614375.1. Classification (GTDB taxonomy): domain Bacteria; phylum Chloroflexota; class Anaerolineae; order Aggregatilineales; family Phototrophicaceae; genus CAZTLI01. The sequence continues at coordinate 10,327 of CAZTLI010000031.1, read as the reverse complement.
GTGTTGTGTTTCGATAAAACGGGCACACTGACCCAAAACGCCATCGCAGTTGATGAGATTCTGGCGCTCAACAGCGACTCGCTCGCTAGTATCCACCAGCGGCTGCATACCTATATCCACAATCTCGGTCATCTCAATCGCACAGCGGGCGCAGTGGCCGAATATACCAACGACCTGCTCCCCAATCGGGACTATCCCGAAAAGCAGCGCGAAATCCCGTTTACATCGGGGCGCAAGTGGGGCGCGGTGGTGCTCGATGGCGGCGCGACGACGATTCTGGGCGCGCCAGAGCGGGTGCTCATCGGGGACGCCCATCACGCTGTCCGTGAACGGGCGCGGGAACTCTCTAGCGCGGGCAAACGGGTGCTGGCCTTCGCCCACAGCGAGTCGCCGCCATCAGGTGATCGTCTGGACGAGAGCTGCCAGCCCCTGGCGCTCATCGTCATGAGTGACCAGATACGCGATGATATTCAGGAGACGCTGCAAGCGTTCCGCGAATATGGGTTGTCGCTCAAGGTCATTTCCGGCGATAATCTGGAAACGGTGCGCGCGATTGCTGTCGAGGCGGGGATGGAAGCCCAGCGCGGTCATACGGGCGACGAACTCGATGCCATGAGCGATGCAGAATTGGCGAGTGTCGTCGCCGAAACGCACATTTTCGCCCGTATTGAACCCGATACCAAACGGCGTATCGTCAAGGCATTGCAAGACCAGGGCGGTTATGTGGCGATGACGGGTGACGGCGTGAACGATGTCCCCGCGCTCAAACAGGCCGACCTCGCCATTGTCATGAACGACGGCACACAAATCAGCAAGGATGTCGCCGACATTGTGCTGCTGAACAACGCCCTGTCCACACTGCCGCGCGCCTTTGCAGAGGGGCGCGAGACCACACAGACGGTCTATGGCACGATGAAGATGTTCCTCGTGAAGAATTTCTATAATGTGATGCTGTTCATCTTCATCTCGTTTATGTCGCTGCCATTCCCGATTACGCCGATACAAATTAGCTGGGCGGCATTTGGCACGGTCAACATGCCCGCGACGTTCATCGCCTTTGGCTGGGTGCGTCCCAAATACATGGCGAAATTCCGCCGCGATGTGCTCGATTACATCGTCATCGGCGGCATGATTGGCGCGCTGATGCTGGCGCTGGTGTATGTCGTGGTCTATTTCTATACGGCGGGCGATGTCGATGCGACCCGCAGCGCCGTGACTATTTTCGTCTGCCTGTTCGGGATGCAAATTGTATGGAATGTGCAGGGTGTGGATTTTTATGAACCGCAGACCTTTCGCCAGCACTGGCGCATCATCCTGCTGAGTTCGGTCATGACGATAGTGACGGTAATGGCGATGTATGCGTGGCCTACGTTGTTTGAATTCACCCCGTTTGGCCTGCCCGAAATCGGCATCATTGTGCTGATTACCGTCGTCTACCTGCTGACGATGGTGCTGGTCAGCCATGGCCTGAAAAATCGCTACATCCTCAACCGCCTGTGGATGCTGTTTTCGCCCAATTAGATTAAATCGTGAAGCGCGGCGGTCGGGTAGGCAAAGAACGCATTAAGTGCGTGACGGTCACGGATAACGACCTGCTTGTAATAACAAGTCGCGCTCGTTTACACGTTTCCGATCATCCAACTCATGCTGTTCAACTTCTGTCAGAGTAGGTGAGCGATTTTTTCCCGGTGGCCCCATCATCGAAGGCAGGGGCTGCTGACGTTAACGCCGAATGCGCTCTAAAAGCGAGACTGCTATCGACCGAGACAGAATGAGGCGATGCCCCGCTTGCGCTGGTGAAGTGTTTCTTGGTGGTTGACAGGCAGCTATCGTGCGGGTGTGGCGGTCAGAACATCGAGCATCTCGTCCGTGTGTATGCAATCGCGTATGTGCCTGTAGTCTATGCTTATTGTATGGTGAGGTCTCATGCAGAGCCTGCATAATGCGTGCGGGGTTTGTTATAATCAGCGGCATGAACGGTCAGCAGGGAAATGACTCACATGGAAACGGAAAAACCCCAGGTTGAGAACAGCGATTGGACGCCCGAACAGCGCGCCGACTTACGCCGCCTGTTTATCAACGGGGCAATTATCATCGGTGCAGTAGCGATTGCAGCGATAGTGATGGGCTTAGTCACGCTGGCGATCAACGCCGTATAGTCCCCGAACCGCCAACCGCAGCCGCACCGCCTCGCGCAGGTCGGTGTTGTCGCTGAACTGGTCGATGCTGCCGAAGTGATGCCGCTTCGCAAACTGCCGCAGCGCCGGGTCTTGGATACGGTCAACCAGCGCCGATGTAAATCGTCCGCCACCAATCACTTTGAAGGGGCGCCCGTGAAATTGCGCTACGGTGTCGGGCAGTGGCCCGGTCAGGTTGAGCGCGTTGTGCATCCGGGCCAGAGTCTCATAAGCCGCGCACAGGGGCATTTCTCGTTCCTGCCAGGTCTGCGCCCGTTGAATCTGCCAGAATAAGGGCGTCAACCCCGCCGCACTATCCAACTGTTGAAATGCTGTGCCGTACCACTTGGGATAGGGCGCATAGACCCGCGCCATCAAAAAGCACAGCATCATCATATCGCGCACCAGGCGACTGCCCATAATCGCCGCGCCCAGTTCATCGCCGACACAGCCCGCGCGTGGACACAAATGTTCCTCCTGACCGATGCGCGCCCATCCCGCCGCCAGCAAATAGAACCACACATCCTGCGGAAAATAGGCGAAGCGGTCACGCACGGCCTGCAAGCCAACGCCATCATGATAGACTGCGCCGCCTGTAATCGCGCGCAGATGCTGCTGGGGGAATGTCAGCCAATCAAATGGCGTGATGGCGTCGGCGATGTCGAAATTCAGATACGATTGGAAAAATTCGCGCAAACGATACATCTCTACGCGATGATCGACCAACCCGCTGTCAATTGGTTCAAGTAACTGCGTGCCATGATCGCCCTCTTCAGAACCTGGCGCGCCGAAGTTGGTCGAATAGCCACGAAATGTATATGGTAGGCGCTGGCGCAGGGTTTCATGCAGCGTATCCAACATCGACTGTTCGACATCATCACGAAAGAACAGCAGCACGCGCGGCCCCCAATGATGGTCGGTGGACATTTCAGTATCAAATCCCAACACCTCCGACCCGCTCCCAATCAATGCGGCGCTGTATGCGAGCTGCGGGAAGTCGGACTCAATGACGGGTTTGACCGCCTCTTCGTAAAAGTCTTTTGCCAATTGTAGGCCGGGAATAAAGTCAGGCATTCATCGTATCCTTTGCTAAATTGATAACGCGCACATGAGCGCAGTCTCATCTGCATGACACATTATGACCCATTAAAGCACATTAAGAACAGGTCTCTCATTTTGCGTTCATGCGAATTTATCGGACACTCATTTAGGATATAGCGCCTATTCATCTCTTTATCACATGGCTATCATCCTAATCGCCTATTGTAGACGCCAGACAACGTGTTACCGCCACGTTGATAAGACCAACACCGTAGTAACTTTCTCATGCTTCAGGACACGTCACCCCGTGTCCTGTCGTTTTTTAGTCTCACCCAATCTAACCTTCTGTATATAAATTTTGGTGTATAATAATTTGTTATATTGAAATCCACGACATGATGGACTCTATGAGCGACGTAATCCCATTCCCTGAAGAACGTCCAACGCGCGCCGATGCCGCCAAAAATCACGACCTGCTGCTCCAGACGGCCAGTCGTCTCTTTGCCCGGGACGGCGTTGAGCATGTGTCGATGTCGGCGATTGCACAGGCAGCCGGTGTCGGCAAGGGCACGCTCTATCGCCATTTTGCCAACAAAAGCGACATCTGCCACGCCCTGATTGACTGTGAAATGCAGCAGTTGCAAGAACGGACGCTCGGCTATCTGCGCCAATCCAGCGACCCTGCGGCGAGTTTGCACTGGTTCGTCACGCAGGTTGTGAGCTTTGTGATGGACAATATCACGCTGCTGTGCGAGGCGTCGAATCACGCGGTGGTATCACTGTTGCAGCATCCGGCGCATCTGTGGTGGCGGCAGACGATTCATGGCCTGCTCACCCAAAGCCATTTCACCGGCGACATCGACTATATGGCGGACATGCTGTATATCATGCTCGATGTGCAAACCCTGTGGTTTCAACGCCAGTCGCTCGGTTATGACCGTGACCGCATTGTCGCGGGTATCTGTGCCACACTCGACCACATCCTCTCGTAAGTGGACGCCCGTCCGTTTCTAATGCAATTTTGATAGACATTGCTCCTGAAATGCGGTATATTGTTCAACATTAAACGGACTGTAGTCCGGTTTATCGTTAGCGCATGACTATTCAGGAGATTTTCTAATGGCTACATGGAATTTTGACCCCGCCCATACGTCCGCCGGCTTCGCTGTGCGTCACATGATGGTGGCGACCGTTCGCAGCGAGTTTCGCGGGGTTAGCGGCAAGCTGGAATTTGACCCCGAACATATCGCCGCGGCAGCTGTCGAAGCGACGATTGATGTGAAGTCAATGGCTTCAACGGGTGTAGAAGATCGCGACAAACATTTGCTCAGCCCGGATTTTCTGGATGCCGAGAATTTTCCCACGATTACCTTCAAGAGCACGCGCGTCGAACCCACTGGCGACAACACCGCCAAAGTGCATGGCAACCTGACCATTCGCGGCGTGACCAAACCCATCGTCATCGACGCCGAATTTCTCGGTCAGGGCACGACGCCCTATGGCACGAAAGTCGCTGGCTTTGAAGGCACGACCAAATTCAATCGCGAAGACTTCGGTTTGACGTGGAATATGGCGTTGGAAACGGGTGGCTTCCTCGTCGGCAAAGATGTGAAAGTCAGCCTGTCTGTCGAGGCCGTGCTGCAAGAGGCCGCCGCAACTGCATAAGCACCGCGTATCGTCACTTGAATAATCCAATGCGGGGCGAATGTCAATGTTATCGCAATGTCGCCCCGCGCCTTCAAACCGGGAGAATAGGTGATGGACGTTATCGCAGGGATTTTACAGATTCTATTGGGATTGGCCTTCATCGGTGCGGGAGGCGGCAAAATCGCCGGGGTACAGATGCAAGTTGAGAATTTTGATCGCTGGCGACTGCCGCAGTCATTTCGTCCGGTGGTGGGCACGGTCGAGATTATCGGCGGAATAGGCCTGCTCGTTGGCCTGTTCGTGCCCGTGATTGGTTTGCTGGCGGCGCTGTGGTTATCGGCAGCAATGGTCGGCGCGCTCCTCACCCATGCACGGATTAAAGACAAACTCAGTAATTATGCGCCGGCAGCCGTTTTTCTGACATTATCCGTCATCGTGCTGATTCTGCGTGCATCGCTGCTGGCATAAGCAAGCCAACAATTCCACTTTTGCCTATGGCTTCGTTTACATTACAATACGCATAGGGAGCATGTCAGATATTTCAGAGGGCACATGGGCAATTTATTCGCACGAGTCGTCATCGTCAGCATCAGCTTATTATTGATGACCAGCGCAGTCATCGCACAGGAAGATTGGACGACAGAATCGCTCGAATGGGAGGGCATCACACGACAGTATCGGGTGTTTGCCCCAACCACGATCCCTGATGGCGCGCAACTGCCGTTGATAATCGCGATCCATGGCGGCACAGGCACGGCACGCGCAATGGCGATTTACACCAATTTCCACATACTGGGCGCGACAGAAGGTTTTATCGTCGTCTATCCGCAGAGTGTGGATGAAAATTGGAACGATGGACGCATCCCACAATCGCCCAGTGTGCGGGCACAATTCGTCCATGATGATGTGGGTTTCATTAACGCCTTGATAGACCGCCTGCTTGCCGACTATCCCATAGACCCAACGCGAATCTATGCCACAGGCATTTCCAATGGTGGACACATGGCGCTGCGATTGGCCTGTGAAATGAGTGACCGGATTGCCGCGATTGCCGCCGTGACCGCCAATCTATCCGCCGATTTAGACTGCCAGCCGACGACTCCGCTGGGTGTGCTGGTCATCAATGGCGATGCAGACCCGCTTGTGCCCTATGATGGCGGGATCGTCGCCCGTAATCGCGGGACTGACCTATCGACTGCCGAGACGATGCGCTTCTGGCAGGAGGCCAATGGCTGTGACCCTGACCCGGTTCAAACCCGGCACGATGCTGTGCCCGACGACGAAACCGCGCTGCGGATCGACACCTATCCCAACTGCGCGCGCGATGTGCGAACGACGCTGGTCACAGTTGAAGGCGGTGGACACACATGGCCCGGCGCGTGGTATCAATATCTGCCCGTGCTCATCGTCGGGCGCACCAGTCAAGAAATGAACGCCACCGAAGCGATCTGGGCATTTTTCCAGCCGCATTCGCGTTAGCATCGCGTATCGTAAGCTATCAATAAAGATTTTGTACCACAGAGGACACGGGGCGGTAAGTCTAAAGATGCACATTGGATAGCGATAATCCACAGCGCAAGGGTTGGCAGTGGCTGGTCAATCAGTAAATACTGCCGCATCACCTCGTAAGCCAGTTGATGACCCTTCTAAAAAGTCCCCTCTGTGGCTGAATCTTACTCTAGTAGTAAAAGGAACGGAAAAACCATGACCCATACCACCATAGGCACTGTCTATCTGACGGTTGAAGACCTTGACCGTCAACTCCAGTTCTATACACAGAACATCGGCCTGAAGCTGCATCGGCGTGACGGCGATAGGGCCTATTTAGGCGCAGGCGGCGCGGACTTGCTGGCGCTGACTCAAAATGCCACCGCACCGCGCGCGCCGCGCACAGCCGGACTTTATCACTTTGCCATTCTTGTGCCGTCGCGTCTGGAATTGGCGAAAACACTGGCACATCTGATTCAGACCCGGACACCGATGCAGGGATTTAGCGACCATGCCGTTAGCGAAGCCCTCTATCTGCCCGATGCGGAAGGCAACGGTATCGAAATTTATCGGGATCGTCCGCGCAGCGAGTGGCCTATGGACGGTGATCGCCTGACGATGGCGACGCTGCCGTTGGATTTAGACAACCTGCTCGCTGAACTCAGCGATGACGAATGGAACGGCCTGCACGCGGATACCATTATGGGGCATATCCATCTCCATGTCAGTCACCTTGAACCCGCGGTCGATTTCTATCGCGATGTGTTGGGGATGGATCTGGTCATGCGCTATGGGGCGATGGCGGCGTTTATGTCGTATGACGGCTATCATCATCACGTCGGACTCAATACATGGGCGGGAGTCGGCGCGCCCCAGCAGCCAGCCGGCGCGCCGGGACTGCATCACTATCTGTTGTATGTGGATGACGCCCGCTATGCCGATATACAATCCCGCATCGACGCAGCAGGCACACCTGCCGAAGCACAGGACAATGGCTTGCTCGTCCGTGACCCGTCCGGCAACGCCATTCTCGTGACTGTGCGGTCATCTATCGCACACAGACAGGGTGTGTTATACCAATCGACTACAAGCTGACCGCCGAAAGAGGAGCACCTATGGCAGCATTCCCATTACAGGAAACCGTCATTCATCCCGGATTTGTGCGTAAGACCCCGTTTCAGCATTTCCCGGCGGGCGTATTCCCGACGATTCATCCCGTCCACTGGCTGCACTCACATTTTGCTGTCGGTGGCTGGAGTCCGCTGCAACGCTTGAGCGGGATGTTGACGGCGCACATGACCGAAATCGCGCCGCGCAACGGCTTTACGTGGCATCCCCATCGTGGATTGGAGATTTATACGTGGGTGCTGGAAGGCACGCTCTATCACGAGGACACGACGGGCGGCAAAGGCAACATTCCAGCAGGTGACATCCAGCGCATGTTCTCTGGCGATTATATCGAACATCAGGAACTTAACCTGACCGATGACCCCGTGCGCGTGATTCAAATCTGGTTCATTGCAGACAGGCATTATCGTGGCCTGCCGCCGCACTATCAACAGGCGACGCGCGCCCAACTGCCGAGGCGTCGTGTGGGTGATGCGACAGTTTATAGTCTGATTGGCGATGGTTCGCCGATGGAACAGCATGTCACCGGGCGCTTGACGGCGACGACTGTTGATGCCGGTGGCACAACGACGATTGAACCACCACACGATGGCGAAGACCTGTTCCTCTATATTACCGACGGTTCAGGTTCGACCACCCACGATGGGGTATCACGCCAATTGGGGATATATGATGTGCTGTTGAACACGCCCACTGCCAAAGACGCGACAATTGCCGCGGGTGATAAAACCCTGCACTATCTGAGCTTCTATCTGCCGACGTTTCTGCCACAGTAAACGACCATCCACCGTACAGGTCATGTTCTGGCGATACCATCATGACCTGTATTGATGATTACGTTTTATCCAACATCACAATCATCTCATTGGTGGGATGAAAACCGAGCGATTCATACAACGGACGGCCTGCATCGCTGGCATGGAGACCGACGACAGTGACTTCATGGCTTTTGCACCAATCCAGCAGCGTCTGCATCAACTGCCGCGCCAATCCCCGCTGACGATAAGGCGCTTCGGTGTAGACATTGTAGACGAAGCCGCGCCGGGGTTCGATGTGCATCGGGCCGGGAGGCCAATCCAGCAAGAGCAATCCCGCGCCCGCGACCACCTTATCCCCATCGACTATAAACCAGCCACGATAGCGGTTGTCCGCCAGTCGTTCGCGCACCCAGACCCGAAACGCATCATACGTCGCCCGGTCTGCGCGATACCCCATTTCGGTGAACATGCCGCGCCGATGATGGACAATCCATTCAGAGTCGTCGGCTGTCGCCTGCCGGATATGCAGTGTGTCGCTCATAGTGTTTCCAAAAAATCGACCACCGCGCCGATGATTGTTTCCAGTGCGTGGATAGATGCCCGCCAATCGCCGTCTTTTTCTAATGCGTGATTGAGATCATCCACCACCAGCCAGCGCAGCGTCTCGCTATCAAGGGTGATGTCGGGGTCATACGCACCGTCGGCGGTGCCAATCGTCGCCAGAGCCGGTATTGTTCCGGTCATCGTCGTCGCGCCCTGCACCGGCGTATGCAAAATCAGACCGCGCACGTTAGCCAGGGTAGACGCGATATGGGCGGCGAAGGGTGTACCCATAGATTTGCCCGCGATGATGACATTTTGATAACCCCGTTTGACTGCTGCGGCTACCGCTTGTTCGGCGTCATTCCCTGCATCGGGCAAACGCTCCACGGTCAGCGCTTCGCCCGTGACCTGAAAGCCATATTTCACGCTCAATACGTCCCAGCCTTTGTGCCGTCCGACAGTGCCCGTATAGTGCATGATGGGATGCTCATTATAGTAGCCGCGCCCCGGCAGCAGCACCAGCAGCGTGTTTGAGTCCTGTGCATAGAGCGTGTGTCTGATAGTCACACCGAAGCGCGAGCCGGTTTCGATGGTCTCAATAGACAACGGCATGGCAGCCCCCATGTGTTGTGGTCGTTGTTCCCATTATCGAACATGGGCGGTCAGCGTCAAGACCCGGCATAGACCAGCGGGCAGAACCCGGTGATGAATGCGGGTTTTGGGGTTGGGGGGGTGATGTTTATGCAGAACGGATCGAGCCAGGACATCTGGAACAGTTTCAATGATGTCAGATGTTATCGTCCAATTATGGTTACAATATAGTTGATGTACAATCGACAGGAGTAGGATATGGCAAATCAACCGGCAATCGTCACCGAAAATCTCACCCGGCGCTTTGGCGAGACTGTCGCCGTCGATAATCTAACGTTGAACATCGGCCAGGGCGAGGTGTTCGGGCTGCTCGGTCATAATGGCGCGGGCAAAACGACCACCGTTCGTTTGCTCAATGGTGTTTTGACCGCCAATGGGGGACAGGCGACGGTGTTGGGACTATCGCCCGCCACGCAAGGCCCACAACTGCGGCGTAAAACAGGTGTGTTGACGGAAACACCCTCGCTCGACGAACGCTTAACGGCGCGCGACAATCTCCGTATCTATGCCGCGTTGTATGATGTGCCGCGAGGTGAAGTGAATGCGCGTGTTGATCAGATGTTGTCTGACTTCGACCTGACTGAGCGCGCCAATGAAAAAGTCGGCGGTTATAGTAAGGGTATGAAACAGCGATTGGCACTCGCGCGGGCATTGATGCACCAGCCCGAAGCCCTGTTCCTCGATGAACCCACCGCTGGACTTGACCCGGTTGCCGCCAAACAGGTCAACGACTTGATTATCCACCTCAGCCGTGAAGAAGGGCGCACGGTCATGCTGGCGACGCATAATCTCGTCGATGCTCAACGCCTGTGTGACCGTGTGGGTGTGTTGGAACATGGCAAATTGGTCGCAATCGGGACTCCGGCAGAACTGGCACAGCAAATCAATCCTGTG
>CAZTLI010000030.1:0-21432 GCA_964614375.1 uncultured Anaerolineaceae bacterium | reverse complement strand
CGTGGCTGGTCGAAAGCGATATGGCGTTTCACCGACATATTTGTGAATGGTCAGGCAGTATGGTTTTACTCGAAACGTGGAAACCGCTTTACAGCCAGATTCAACGCTTCGTGGCGCAGAATCACCGTCGGTATTTTTCTGATTTAGCAGAAATTGCTGCTGTACATCAGCCCATCGTAGATGCTGTTCAGTCTGGTGATGTAGAAACTGCCGTGCGATTGATACAGGATCACATGCACATCTGGTCAAGATTGCAATTCAAGCAGGATTGATTAAGACGATGGCTGGACGTTTAGACGGCAAAATCGCATTAATTACCGGGGCTGCGCGTGGTATTGGACGGGGTATTGCGCTGCGCTTTGCGGCGGAAGGCGCACGAGTGGGTGTGCTCGATTTGAATGAAGCGGATTGTGCGACTGTCGTTGATGAGATTATGTCAAAAGGTGGGCAGGCTGTCGCGCTTTCGGCTGATATTCGCGATGAGGCGCAGGTCAATGCAGCCGTCACGCGATTCCATAATGCGTTTGGTGTATGTACTGTGCTGGTGAATAATGCGGCTGTAATGCCCGGTGGTCGCTTACATGAAACATCGCCAGACGATTTTGATCACTGCATCCGCGTCAACTTGCGTGGGACATATCTTGTGTGTCGTGCAGTTATTCCGGGCATGTTAAAACTCGGGACTGGCAGCATCATCCACATGGCGAGTGTCACGGGTCTGCTCGGCTTACCGGGTATCGCGGCCTATTCCGCCACCAAAGGCGCGTTGATTGCGCTGGCACGCGCGATGTCTACTGATTATGCACGCGAAGGCCTTCGCACCAACAGCGTTTCTCCCGGTACGATTGATTCGCCGATGCTGCATGATTTTCTTGCGGCGCAATCTGACCCTGTACGGCTGCGTGGCGCGTTTGACGACATGCACCCGATTGGTAGAGTAGGGCGTATCGACGAAGTTGCCAGCGTATGTGTATTTTTGGCGTCGGACGAAGCAAGTTTTGTCACTGGCTCGAATTACGAAGTCGATGGCGGCCTAAGTTCAAAGGGCGAACAGCCGCAAGATTGATTTATCGCTGATAGGAGATTTTCGTAATAAAATGCGTAATGTTTCCTGTTAAAACAGGGGATTTTGTAGTGCCAATGCAGCACAATAAACAATCTCTATAATGTTGGGCATGTGCAGCATAAGGTCAGTTGCTTATTTTGAAAGGATTGTTTAACGTGGAAATTGCGCCCGGTGTACATCGCATTATCTGTCCGTTCGATACCAACCGTATGACGTTTGTGCATCTATTTGTCGGTACAGAAGCCGCGATGCTGGTGGATACCTGCGTAGCCCACAATCCTCAGCAGCAGATTCTGCCCTATATGGAAAAAATCGGCTTAGACCGTGAAAAATTGAAGTACATCGTCATCAGTCATTCCGATCTTGACCATCAAGGTGGTAATCAACCGATGAAAGAGGCCGTGCCTCATGCGGTGTTGATGTGTCACAATCTGGATAAAGCATGGGTGGAAGATACGGAGGCACTGATCACCGGGCGTTATATGCAGTTCGATGTCGATCATGGATTTGTGACGCCGGATAAGGTTCGACAGGGAATACATGCCGATACATTGAGTTATCCATTGGATATGACGCTTGAAGGTGGCGAGACGTTTCGCCTTAGTCCTAATTGGTATGTTGAAGCGGTGCATACACCGGGACACACATGGGGGCATTTAGCAGTCTATGATCCGCGCAGCAAAACACTGGCAGCCGGTGAAGCCGCGCTGTGGAATGCCATTCTCGATGTTGATTGGAATCCGGTGCTGCCGCCGACCTATTGCTATGTTGATACCTATCTCGCAACGTTGGAACGGCTGATGGCGATGGATATTGAGACCTATTCGCCCGCACACTGGCCCGTACACCGTGGCACCGAAGTCGGTGATTTTCTGCGCGAGAGCCGCAATTTTTGCCTGCATGTAGAGCGTAAATTACTGGCGTTTGCTGAAGAACACCCCAATTTTACACTCCGGCAGGCGATGGTGGCGCTAGGGCAATCCATCGGTCAGTGGGGGGAGGGGGGAATTGGTCTGCTGACGTTTCCCTTTATGGGTAATCTCAAGCGACTGGTACAACGCGGGCAGCTTATTGAGGCGCGCACTACAGACAATCTTGTGATGTGGCGGCTGCCTGACTGATTTGTTGGAGAACGCGATTGCATAAATGACGATAAAAGTAGAACTCGCCGAAATTAATTTGCCGGAATTTGGGCTGCCGAACACCGAGCCACACATTCCTGCTGAGACCTATCCGGCACGGATTGAGGCGGCATTACAGCGTGTCAACGACGCCGGATATGATGCGGTGGTCGTTTATGGTGATCGGGAACACGCGGCTAATCTGGCGTATCTAACGGGGTATGACCCGCGTTTTGAGGAAGCGCTGCTTATCCTGGTTGCAGGTCGTAAACCGACTTTGCTGGTTGGTAACGAAGGGATGGGCTATTCGGCGATTAGCCCGGTGGATATGGCGCGTGTACTGTATCAGAGCTTTAGTCTGCCGGGTCAACCGCGCGGCGAGAGCGATGCACTGGATACGATATTGCGCGATTCTGGCATTACGAGTGGAGACCGGGTTGGCGTAGTCGGTTGGAAGTATTTTGATGCAGGCGAATCAGCGGATTTTGCCCATTGGCTGGAGATACCGTCGTTCATCGTTGAAACGCTTACCGGCATTGTGGGTAAGCGTCAGAATCTGTTCAATGCCACCGAAATCTTCATGCACCCAACCGACGGACTTCGCGCGACCAATGATGTCGATCAATTGGCAGTATTTGAATTTGCTGCGACACATACATCCCAGGCATTGCGGAATGTGTTGTTTGGTGTTCAGGCGGGTATGACCGAATATGATGCCGTCCGCTTGATGCAGTTGAACGGGATGCCACTATCCGCACATTTGATGTTATCCAGTGGTGAACGCGCGGCGATGGGTTTGCCGAGTCCCTCGCGGCGCACGATAAATCATGGTGACCCTGTAACAATGGCCTATGGTGTATGGGGTGGATTGAATGCGCGTGGTGGATTTTTGGTGAGCGACGCCAGTGAACTGCCGGAAAACATCCGCGATTATGTCGATAAATTGGTCGCTCCCTACTTTCGCGCCATCTTGGAATGGTATGAAACACTAGGTATTGGTGTAAAAGGTCGCATTTTGTTCGACATCATAGACAGACATCTAGGCGACCCGTTTTTCGGTGTGGGACTCAATCCCGGTCATTTGATACACATTGACGAGTGGGTGAATTCGCCGATTTTTCGCGATTCGGAAATGGCGTTGCGTTCGGGTATGGCGATACAGGTGGATGTCATCCCGGCAACGCACACAGCTTATCACACTACCAACATCGAAGATGGAATCGCGCTGGCGGATGACGATTTGCGCCATGAATTTGCCCGTAAGTACCCGGAAGCGTGGGGGCGCATACAGCAGCGGCGTGACTTCATGATAAATACATTGGGCATTCATCTGAAGCCAGAAGTGCTGCCATTTTCAAATATCCCGGCCTATCTGCCGCCATTCTGGTTGTCTCCAACGCGCGCGATGCGGGTTGTTTCCTGAAAGATACAGAAGGACATTGTAAAGGATGAAAGGTAATTCCAGCACGCAATCAAATGGCAAACAGAGTCTCAGGCTACTGCGTCCGTTTCAAGAATTCCTGAAGTTAGAGGCTTCTGGTGGCATCCTGTTAATGGCTTTTGCAGTCATCGCTCTGATATGGGCGAATTCCGCATTTTCCGATTCATACGCGAATATCTGGCAAACCCGGGTTGCGGTACTTGTCGGAGATTTTGGATTAAATAAGGCGTTACTGTTGTGGGTCAACGATGGATTGATGGCAATCTTCTTTTTCCTCGTTGGGTTGGAAATAAAACGCGAATTGCTTATTGGTGAATTAGCATCTTTTCGGCGGGCTGCATTACCTATCGCGGGTGCGCTTGGTGGCCTACTCGTGCCAGCAATTATTTATGCCGTGATTAACGCGGGGACTGACAATGTTGGTGGTTGGGGTGTACCAATCGCTACGGACATTGCATTTGCGCTGGGGATATTGGCGCTGCTCGGTGATCGAGTGCCCATGACGTTAAAAGTGTTTCTTACGGCGCTGGCAATTGTGGATGACATCAGCGCGGTTCTCGTTATTGCCGTGTTTTATACAACGTCGATTCAAACGACACCGCTCATTGTTGGTTTTGGGATTTTGGGGCTACTTTTCGCGCTCAACCGATTGGGTGTACAACGGTTATTAATTTATGCGCTGTTCGGTATCGTGATGTGGGTAGCATTTTTGCAATCGGGTGTTCACGCGACTATAGCGGGCGTGTTGTTGGCGGCAACCATACCTGCTACGGCGCGCATTAGCGTGCGTGATTTTGTTGCGAAGGGCGAGAAACTTTTACAACGTATCCGTGATGATGTTGCTGATAAAGAGGATATACGGACAAATGATGATGCCCAGTCTGCCCTTCATACGCTTGAAGTTGCGTCTGAGCAAGTGCAACCCCCATTGTTACGGGCGGAACACAGTCTGCATCCCTGGGTTGCATTTGCGATTATTCCCATATTTGCGTTAGCCAATGCAGGCGTTCGTGTTGAAGGTAACCTGGGAGAGATTGTCACTCATCCCGTCGCTTTAGGAATTATTCTGGGCTTAGTTATCGGTAAACCGGTGGGTATTACACTGTTCTCGTGGTTAGCTGTGCGAAGTGGATTAGCCGATAAGCCCACCGATGTATCGTGGAGGCAAATTAACGGCGTATCGTGGTTAGGTGGCGTTGGTTTCACGATGTCATTATTTATCGCGAACCTCGCTTTCGATGATACGACAATACTCAGTATCGGGAAAATGGGTATTCTGGTTGCGTCAGTCATTGCCGGGACGGTGGGCTGGCTGTTATTACGCAGATTGGGGAATCGGGGTGAAAATCACAGCGATTGAGAGCCTGCAATGGGCAGAATTTCCGCGGTTGCTGGTTGTGCGTGTGCATACTGACAGCGGGCTTGTCGGTTTAGGAGAGACTGTCGATAAAGTGCCCGGCGCAAAAGGGGCGCTGCATGGTACGATTGCGCCGCTGATTCTGGGGCAAGACCCGCTTGACATTGAGGGGTTGTGGCGCTTCGTGATGGACAACATCATGTATCATGGCTATGCAGGCGCAGAGACTCGGGCGTTGTCCGCTGTGGAGGTGGCGCTGTGGGACATAATGGGCAAACATTATCAAATCCCACTCTATCACTTGTTAGGCGGCAAAACCCGTACACACATTCCAACCTATAACACCTGCATTGGTTTTGGTGATTTTCAAGATTATCAAGCGTGGCATGAAGATGCTGGCGCGCTGGCACAGAGCTTGCTTGATGATGGTATTCACGCCATGAAAATCTGGCCTTTTGACCAATTTAGCGAGAAGTCCTACGGTCAATATATCAGTCAAACGGATATTGAGGCGGGTTTAACCCCCATCCGACAAATACGCGACAGGGTAGGCCATGAGATGGAAATTGGTATCGAATGTCACTTTCGCTGGAATCGCGTGAGCATAGAACGGATTGCCCGTATGCTCGAACCTTACGACATTTTGTTTCTGGAAGATGTGCTGCCTGCGGTGTATCCCGACGAAATCAAAGCCGTCGCGCAAAAAACCACTATTCCGATTATTGGCTCTGAACTGCTGATAACACGCTGGCAGCTACGTGAGTGGTTAGAAAAACACGTTTCACAAATTGTGATGACTGACCCTGTGTGGAATGGTGGGATTGCCGAGACACGCAAAATCGCCAGCTTAGGCGAGACGTTTGGTGTGCCGTTAGTGCTGCACAATGTCGCGGGGCCGATTTGCCATGCGGTTTGTATGCACTTAGGCGCGCATATCCCGAATCTGTTTTTTGTTGAATCCGTTCGTGCATTTTATAAATCCTATTTCTCAATTTTGAGTGACTATGCACCGACTGTCGAAGATGGCTGTATGGCCGTTCCTGATGGGCCGGGATTAGGCGTTTTACTGCGGGACGATGTGTTAAGCCGCAAAGACCTTGTGCGTGAAATCTCGGAGGGTGAAGGTTTGGCGAAAGGTCGGCGGCACATGGGCGACCATTGGGCCGTTGAGGACATACGCTGAGATACATGAGGTTATTTATCCGACTAACGGTTGTCGTGTTTTTCGTACAACTGGCGTTTGTCTTGAGTTTTTTATTATGGGGACAATCAAGCACAGGTGGGGTTATTGCGTTTGTATCACGCCATGAAGGTAATCGCGAAGTGTACATTATGGATGTCACCACCACAATCACATTGAATATTAGCCGGAGTCCGATGGCGGATTATTCACCTGCCTGGTCACCGGATGGACGACGGTTAGCATTTGTCTCGGAACGTGATGGTAATCAAGAGGTTTATGTGTTTGGTGTGGCTGAAATGACAGCGCACAATATCAGCAACCATCCTGCTGCTGACTCTTCGCCAAGCTGGTCTCCCGATGGCAGCGAAATCGCGTTTGTCTCGCGGCGTGATGTTGATGCAGAAATTTATCTGGTAGATGTGGTAGAAGGCACACTCCGTAACATCAGTAATCGTCCGGGAGATGATTATGGGCCTGTTTGGGCGCCGGGGAGCGCGGCAGATAGCCGTCAAATTGCGTTTGTATCGTTGTTGGAAAATATAGACGTGTTGATTGCACACGTTGATACAGGTGCGACCCGTAACCTGAGTACACATCCACGCGATGATTATGAGCCGGTCTGGTCATTCGATGGGGTGCTCATCGCTTTTGAATCGACTCGTGATAACAGCATCGAGACGTATGTTGTCAACATTCAAACGCGCGAATTGCTGAATATTGGACTCGATCCAGCGGACGATTATGCTGCGTCATGGTCACCGAACCGACGTTTACTCGTGTTTGAATCGACGTTTAATCGAAATACTGACATTTATCTGTTTGACAGCGAGACACAACGAAGGCGGAACATCAGCAATCATCCGGCACAGGATAAAGACCCGGTTTGGTCACCCGATGGGCATTATGTTGCGTTTGTATCATGGCGTGGTGGCAATGCCGAAGTGTACGTGGCAGATGTTGTTGCAGGTCACTTGTATAACGTGAGCGATCATGTGAGTGATGATATGTCGCCTCTATGGTCACCCGACAGCCACGCACTGCTATTTCGCTCGTGGCGTGACGGTTATGCTCAACGCTATTTTGTTAACGTAGATGGTACCGGGCTGCGGCGGTTGACGTTTCAAGCAACGGGTATCGATGAATTACAATGGCAGCCCATTGATGAGAATGGATTAGATACGGAGTAACCTTCATGTGTTAATCGAATCCGATTCGAATCTTGTTGACAGTCCTGATTGGACGGAGTAATATCCACTACTGATGACAATCTTAAATTAGTGAAACGTTTCGAAGAATTTGTTGTTTTTTTGTTGAAATCATATATCATATATCTTTATGTGTTGGCAATGACCTGATGTTGTAAAAGATTAACCAAATTCGGTCTCACCGAGCATTTGCTCGAGACAACTTGTATTAATTTTTAGTTTGGAGGCAACTGTTATGAAGAGACTTTTACGTCTTTTGCCCGTAGTGATCCTCACTATCGGCATTCTCGTCCTTGCCATCGGTGGTGTAGGTGCTCAGGATGATCAACTCGTCTTTAGCATGGTCAGCCACGGTGGTGTGGGTAATCCGTTCTGGATTGTTGTAATCCGCGGTATGGAAGATGCCTGTGCGCTGCTCGATGCGGACTGTGTGTGGCTTGCAGACCCGGTGGACAATGTGGACGACATGGCGGGGTACTGGGATGATGCGCTCGCACGTCCCAATGATGGTATCGGCACGACTGTTCCCAATCCCGAAGTTATTCGTGATGGCGTGAACCGTGCGGCTGAGGCTGGCATTCCGGTGATTGTGTTCAACACAGCCGACCCGAATGCAGGCACCGCTGACGCACTGCCGACTTTGTTCTACATCGGCGCGAACGAATTCCTTGGTGGTCGCTCCAATGCCAGCCGTGTACTGGCTGAAGCAGCCGCTGACGGTGTGGAAATCGTACGCGGTGTATGCCCGATCCAGGAAGTAGGTCACAGTGGCTTGGAAGCCCGTTGCGCCGGTGTTCAGAGTGTCTTCGACGAAGCCGGTATTCCGCTTGATGGTCTGACCATCAGCAACGATGTGACTGCATCTGCTGGTGTCCTCAATGATTACTTCACTGCCAACCCTGACACGAATGCAGCGTTCTTCCTTGGCCCGAATCCATCAAGCTCGTTCAATTTGTATGTGCAAGAAGCTGGCATTGGCCCGCGCACGATTTATGCGACGACCCATGATACCAGTTCTGAAATCTATCAAATGATTCAGGATGGTTATCTGATGCAAGCCGTTGACCAGCAGCCGTACCTGCAAGGTTTCGAGACGATTATGTGGCTGTACCTGAACAGTCAGTTCGCCCTCGCACCGGGTGGCGACATTCTGACAGGCCCGGGCGTTATTGACACCAGTAACGTTGAAGCTATTATTTCGTTGACGGAAGCCGGGTATCGCTAATTTGTAGCCGTAACGTGTAGGGACAGTCTTTGTGGCTGTCCCTATTTCCACGCAGCAACAATTGTGAGAATCTTGCCCGCTGAAAGACCCGATTTCGGCTCGGTATTTATTATGTTGTGCTTATTATGAAGAGACATTGACCATGCAATCCTATTTCAAAGACTCTGGGTCAAATCCACTTCGTCCGTCTCTAGTTTTGATTTTAATGCTGTCCGTCGGTGTGCTCAGTTTATTCGTTGCCGAGCAAATCTTGACGGGTTGGTTACCATTAGGGGCGCGTGCAAATATTCCGCGTAGTTATCTCAACGACATTGAATGGATTGGGATTATTGCCAGCGTGCTGCTAGGTGTCAGTTGTTTACGTACTGCCTGGGGACTTTATCGCCGTGAGCCAGCGAGCTGGTCATGGTCACAGTGGATGTCCCTAATTGTCACTTTCGTGGGTCTTGGCCTGGTAATGAGTGTAGCCATCCCGATTGTGGTCAAATTCCTGACCCAATCTCAAAATATTCGTGACCCTGAGTATGTACGATTGATTCCGGGAATTGGCTTACTCGTGATCGGTTTTTTGGTGTACCGATTTGTTTCTGAAGGCAGTGAACGCTCGGATGATGTTCGGCGGGCTGTCGGCCTAAGTCCCGGAAGACGTATACAAGTTGAACTCGCAAAATCGCCAAGTGCAGGCGCGATTATTGGTTTTGTCGCTATTTTTCTTGGTTTCAGCATGGCGACGGATTTGTTCTTAGAACCAACATCGATCGCTTCGGTGCTGACCAATGTTTCGACCAAAGGCATTATCGCGATTGGCGTTACTATTCTGATGATTTCAGGCGAATTTGATTTGTCTGTTGGGTCTGTGCTTGGTGTAAGCGCAATGGCGTTTATGGTGTTTATGACGCAGGGTATTCCGGGTCTTGAACAACCGCTGCATGGCCCACTGGCAGAATCGTTGAACTCCACCGGGTTTATTGACAGTGTAAACAATCTTCTGGCATCTATGCACTTAATTGGGCCAATCAATGAGTTTCCGGCGGCACTCCTGGCCATTGGAATTGCGGCGATTCTGGGACTCATCAACGGTCTCATTTTGGTGCGGACGGGGATTCCATCGTTTATTGTCACTTTAGGAACGCTCCTGGCCTATCGCGCCATTACATTAGTTGTGATTGCCGGTGGACGGATTCTCCGTTACCGTGATCATTTTGCTGATTTTCCACAACTATTTATTGCGCCAATAACATTCGTCATTCTTGCTCTGATTGGGATTGCGGTCGTAGCGTTTTTGATTTATCGCGCACTGCCCGCATTCTGGCGACGCTTTCGTGCCGCGATGCACATTCGTAACAATAATGGTGACTTTGGCACGACCACTGCGATTGCCAGAGGTATATACGGATTGCTTATTACGGCGGTATTTGCGCTTATTATTGGCTGGCTGATTCTGGTTATTGCCCACCATCTCGGACAAAATCAAACCGTGCAAGTGGGCTTTTTTGATGTGGTGAATGGACGCTGGGAATTCGACCTATCCGAAGTCACGCGCGGACTTGTGCGCGAAATACCGAGGAATGCGAACTTCCGCATGTCTATCGTATGGTGGATATTCTTCGTCGTTTTCTTCCATATTTTCCTAACGCGGACCCGTTATGGAAATGCAGTATTTGCTGTTGGGGGTAATGTCGGCGCTTCCCGCGCGCAGGGGATCAATGTCAATCGAGTGAAGGTGCAAAATTTCGTATTGACAGCCGTTCTGGTTGGTGTTGCGGCAATCTATGAAACCGCACGAAATCCCGGGGTTGACCCATTAAAAGGCGAGGGATGGGAACTCGAAGTTATTGCAATGACTGTGATAGGTGGTGCGCTTTTGAGTGGTGGGTATGGCAGCATTATTGGCTCACTATTGGGTGCGCTAATCTTTGGAATGTTGCAAACCGGGCTAATCCTCATTGGTGTTGATTCTCGATTGTTCTCCGGTACGGTGGGTGTCATCATCATTATCGCGGTTGTACTAAACACTCAAGTGCGAAATACCGCGCGATAGGGGGCAACGATGAGTGAAATGAATGAACTAAACACCGAATTAGAAACAAACGATAGTGACCGCAATAACCGCCTTGTCGATATGATCGACATTCATAAATATTTTGGCGGGGTGCAAGCCTTGCGCGGGGTCGATTTTCATGTTGATCGGCAAGAGATAGTTGGATTGTTAGGTGACAACGGGGCCGGCAAGTCCACCCTTATTAAGGTGTTGACCGGTTTTCATACGCCGACGAAAGGTCAAATTTACTTTGACGGCTATCCGGTGCAAATCAATTCGCCGCACGATGCCCGTGAACTGGGCATCGAGACCGTCTACCAGGACCTGGCGCTGGTGCCGCTGATGAGCATTGCCCGCAATTTCTGGTTAGGGCAAGAGCCGACATTTCAATTTGGGCCGTTTCAATTCCTCGATCAAAAGAAAATGGCTGAAACCACAATGATGGCGCTGTCCGATGTAGGGATTCATATTCGTGACCCGGACGAAACTGTGGGTACGATGTCTGGTGGTGAACGACAGTCGATTGCAATTGGTCGTGCGGTCTTTTTCGGTAAGAAACTGCTTATCCTCGATGAACCCACATCGGCACTGTCGGTTGGCGAAACGCAAAAGGTGCTTGATTATACGTTCGCTGCAAAAGAACGCGGTATGAGCGTGATTTTTATCACGCACAATATCAGTCAGGTACATGCCGTTGCAGACCGTTTTACAATTATCAATCGAGGTCGTAAGCTAGGTGACTTTTATAAATCGGATGTATCAGAGCCGGAGGTTGCACAGATGATTATCTCTGGCCTAGTCCCGGAGCGCCTTAGATTGTTTGACCCTGAAGCAGATGAAGGTGGCGATTAATGACAAATCGTTCCTACCTAAAACGGCATCATTTATTGGCGCTTGTGGTCTTGCTGTTGATTGCGGCTTGTGCGCCTGATGATTTGGACTTCACGCCAACCGCCGGACCGACCAATATCCCTATTCCGACACCCACACCCACACCTCTGCCCGAAGGTGAAGTTGATATCCTTCAGGGCATAATTGATACGTTTTTGGCGGTTGTGCCTGCCCGGTTAGGGTCTGGGGCAGTGGAGTGGCGTCGCGACTTCACACGCGGAGATGAGGGTGTCGAAATTCCTCCGAATGTGCAGGGCGGGTTGGCTGTCCGCGTTTTTTACACAGAACAAACAGGTGGTCAGGCAAATTTGACGTTTGGGATTTTTGATTCAGATGTTGATGCAGCGGCACATTATGACCGAATGCGAAATGTGCGGCGCGGCGTATTGGATACAGGTGGCCCTAACGAAAACTTCCCGATGCCTAATCTGTTTGGGGCGGGTCTATATGGTTCTGTTGCAATCTTTCAGATTGACACAGTGTTTGTCGAAGTCAATATTGAAGCGTTTTCCAGCACGCAAGGTAATCCCCTTGTGCCCTTGTCGCGCAGTACATTGGCTTTGATTGACCAGGTGATGGCGGAAGCCGAATTGGGTGGCGATGAGAGCTGATATTTGACTGTCATATCAAGTTTAAACTAAAGACGGGCCATTGCGCCCGTTTCTCTTTTTAGATAGGAGTTGAAAATGCTTACGGGTCAAACAGCTTTAGTTACAGGTGCAGCAGGTGATCTTGGCAATGCGATGGCGGCGCATCTGGCACAGGCAGGCGCATCTATTGTGATGTGGGACATCTTAACTGAAGATGCTGCTGCTGACCGTATCGCACGGGTACAGGAAACGGGACAATCGGTTGTGTATCAACAGGTGGATGTTCAAGACCGGGCGACAGTAGATAAGCACATCGCGTCGCTAGATCGGCTGGACATTGTGTGTTCAAATGCCGGGATTGTGGAATCTGCTCCTTTTCTCGAAGTAACACAGGCAAACTGGCAAAAGCACATCGACATTAATTTGACAGGCTGCTTCAATGTATGCCAATCAGCAGCGCGAAAGATGGTTGCCAACAGTACGCTCGGGCGCATTATCCTAACGTCTAGCTGGGTGGGTCACATCCCCTGGCCTGAAATTGCACCATATACAGTGAGCAAAGCTGGTGTGGATATGCTGACAAAGGCGATGGCGCGTGAGTTGGCACAGTATGGGATTCGGGTAAATGCGATTGCGCCGGGCATTGTTCGAGCAGGTTTGGCGGGGCGTCAACTACAAGAAGAACCGCAGTACGCGGCGCGTGTGGCGAAAGTGATTCCACTGGGCGACCCCGGCACGCCAACTGAAATCGCGCAGGCGGTAGTTTATCTCGCCAGCCCGCAGGCAGCCTATATGACGGGTACGATTCTGCTTTTGGATGGCGGGTGTTCATTGTTCCAATTTGACTCGTAAAATTTATTAGCACGTTCAACGACCACTACCAACTATGTTGTCTTTATTGACTGCCACCATTGTCATTGGTATATACGCAGGAATTGCTATAGGGCGCATTCCCGGCCTACGGATGAATCGGGCGACGATTGCTCTGACAGGCGCTGCTTTGCTGGTGCTTGTTGGCGCGATAAGTGAAAATGATGCTATTGCCGCCTTAGATATAGGCACAATCTTGCTGTTAGGCGCGATGATGGTTGTCAATGTCAATCTGCGGTTGGCAGGATTTTTCCGTTTTGTGGCCAGTCACACACTGCGACGAGCGCGCAATCCACGAACATTGTTGGCGATTTTGATATTTTCATCGGGATTGTTATCGGCGGTATTTTTGAACGATACCATCTGTCTAATGTTGACACCCCTTGTGGTGGATATTGTTCGTCGCCTCAATCGAGACCCTATCCCTTATCTCATCGGGTTGGCAACAGCGGCTAATGTTGGCTCGGTTGCGACCATCACCGGTAATCCGCAAAATCTGATTATCGGACAGGCGGGACAGATCCCATATCTTACATTTCTGGCTTATTTAGGGCCAGTGGCTTTGGTTGGTTTGTGTATGTGCTGGATCGTGATCGTTCTCGTTTTCCCTGACGAATTTCGCAGACCTTTGCCAGATGCGGTACTGCCGGCGACACGCCCATATACGCCCTTGTTATCCCGGACGATACTCGTCACTAGCGGACTTATGATTGCATTTTTAGTGGGTGTACCTATAGTGACTGCCGCTTGTATTGCCGCCGGCTTCCTGCTCATCTCGCGGCTGCGCCCAACAAAATTGCTGGAATTGGATTGGGAATTGCTGGCTTTCTTTGCCGGGCTGTTTGTGGTTACAGGTGCAATTGAAGTGACCGGAATCAGTGAAGAGATTTTTAACGCCGTTCGCCCTGTTTTGCAGCATGATATTGCGACCTTCAGCATCATCGTGGGTGTGTTGAGTAATACTGTTTCAAATGTACCGGCGGTATTGCTGCTGCGCCCGGAAATTCCAGCTTTTCATGACCCTCAACAGACATGGCTTGTGCTGGCAATGGCGTCAACGCTGGCAGGGAATTTCACATTATTAGGTTCGGCTGCGACGCTCATTGTGGCTGAATTGGCGGCGCAGCAGAACATCAGGCTCGGATTTTCGACCTATCTGCGCGCAGGTGTGCCGATTACTTTGCTCACAATGGTCTGCGGAATTATCTGGTTGATGCTTGTCACGTAATCTGTGCGCGGGTGTAGTCTCCATTGACCATTCGCATGATATTTAACGGATTATTATCTTGGAGCGCATCGGGCAGCATTGTGTGAGGCATATTTTGGAAGGCCACAGGGCGCATGAATCGTTTGATCGCTGTCATGCCGACAGAGGTCGTCGCAGGCGCTGTCGTCGCGGGGTAGGGGCCGCCATGCTGCATTGCAGAGACGACTTCGACACCTGTTGGAAATCCATTCCAAATCAGTCGTCCTACTTTTTCGCGTAGTATTGTTGCTAATTCCGCTGCTTGTGTTATCTCGGTGTCTTCAGCATGGATTGTCGCTGTGAGATTGCCTTCCAGCATACGAACAGTTTGTTTGAGGTCATCAACCGAGTCGCACAAGACAAATAGTGTCACAGGCCCGAAATGTTCTACCTGTAAACTGCGGTCATTGCGAAATGCGGCAGCCGAAGTCATCAGAACCGTGTTCTGATAGCAGTAACCCTCTGTGTCTGCAAGGCTTGCCCCAGTGAGCACTGTTATTGCTTTGTGTTGTTGTGTTTGGTTGACAGTATGTGTCAACCCACGTTCGATTGCGGCATTGAGCAAGATTCCAGGATTGATGCTTTCGAGCTTGCGTTTTACTCCGTCAATGAACTGCAATGTTTCTTCATTATCAACCACCAAAACCAAACCCGGATTGGTGCAGAATTGCCCGCTGCCCAATGTGACGGACGCAGCAAGACCATCCGCAATTGACTCGCCGCGAGTCGTCATGGCATCGGGCAAAATGATGACTGGATTGATGCTGCCCATTTCGGCATAGACCGGTATTGGTTTAGGACGCGCAGCGGCGGTGTTGTAGATAGCGCGTCCGGCGCGCAATGAACCTGTGAACCCAACTGCTTCAATGCCCGGATGCTGTACAAGCTGCTGACCGACTTCGACAGTATTACCCTGAATCAACGAGAAAAAGCCCTTTGGAAACTGCTGTTTCTCAATCGCGCGATTGACAGCCTGTGCGAAGAGTTCCGATGTAGCGGGATGACCGGGATGAGCTTTCACAACCACGGGACAGCCCGCTGCAAAAGCCGATGCGGTATCGCCACCGACTACCGCAAACGCGAATGGGAAATTGCTGGCTGAAAATACCGCCACAGGCCCAATTGGAAATAGCATTCGCCGGATGTCGGGACGCGGGAGCGGTGTACGGTCTGGTAGGGCAGTGTCGATAATGGCTTCTACATATGACCCCTCACGCAGCAAATTACCAAACGCGCGTAGTTGGCCTGTTGTACGCCCACGTTCTCCGGTCAGACGCGGCAAGCCGAGACCTGTTTCCATGTCGGCAGTGTGTAACAGATAATCGCCAAGCGCATCCACTTCGTCTGCAACAGTATCTAAAAAGTCAGCCAATCGCGCTGTTGAATAGAGACGTGTTTCTGCAAATGCAGGGATTGCGGCACTCACCGCGCGGTCAATTTCGACATTTGTCGCATTGTAAAAGGCAGTGTCGCCCGGTGTTTTATTTCGTGGATTGATACTTGTGAATGTTTCACTACCACTGCCGCTATATGATCCGGCAATGCTATTGTGACCTGTAAGTTTCATGTGCTGTGAAATCCTTATGCAATTGCAGGCTGCGAAATCCGTAGATTGAGCTTATCGACCAGTTCGATCAGGGCGTTGTGGTCATCATCACTAAATGGGACGGTTGGTTGACGGACGATTGCATCCGATATGTAACCAACACGGTTCATCAACCGCTTTCGTGCATGAAGCGAATACTCATGCCCTTGCAATGATACCGCATCAATGAGCGGTTGTGCTTGTTGAAGAATGGTTTCGGCAGCAAGTGTATCGCCTCTTTCCCATGCTTGCCATATTGCCATGAAAATTTCGTTGAACCCAACACCCGGTATCAGGCCATTGGCACCAGCACGGAGTTCATCAATAACTGTGATGCCTCCACCGCCACCGAATAGGCTCACTGGCTCATCAACCAGGGGGTGAAGTTGTGCCATGCGTTGGGCCGAACTGGGTCCCTCTATTTTGAAGTACCTGACATTTGGCGCGCGATGGGCAATTTCCGCCAATGCGTGTGCCGGAAGCGCGCAATGGCTATAGGCTGGAATATGAGGCGATTGCTGCACCATAATGGGAATGTCAACGGCTTTCCCTAGCGCGATGTAATGTTCCACCAGTGATTGAATGCCGTTGTCCATTGTCGCAGGTGGAAGGGTCATCAACGCGGCAGGCTGATATTTAGCAAATTCACGCGCTTGCTGAATGGCTGCTTCGGTACTGCCGGGAGCGATTCCGATAATCAGGGGTATTGCTCCTGCGACTTCGTGAGCGACTATCGCAACTGTATTGCGTCGTTCGTCATCGGTGAGTTTGTAGGCTTCACTGGCAAAGCCATTGATACCAATACCATGCACGCCGCCCTCCAGTTCAAAGCGCACGATACGGCGCAGGCTCTCTGCATCGACTTGTCCATCCCGGTCAAAAGGGGTAAATACAATCGGCAGTATCCCACGTAACATTGTCGCTGCTCCTGAGATTGTCCTCAAACTAAGAACTGATTTTTTCCTCTGGTTCAGGATGATTGTCCAGCACGATCTGAGCAAACCGTGTGATATGTTGAGTGAGCGAGTGGACGGCATGATCAATATCATTATCACGAATAGCGTGCAGTATTTCCCGATGTTCTTCCTGTTCACGTTGGCTGCGGTTTTCTATTGCCCAACCTTGCAGACTAATCAATCGTCTTCGGTGTCCGAGACTATCTAGCCACCGAAGCAGCAGAGTATTGGTGGCATTAGCGACGATTGAGCGATGAAATTCAGTATTGAATAGGCTTAAGAGACGATAGTTTTCTGCATCGAGTGCGTGCTGCGCTTGATTTAAAACATCGTCAAGACGGGCGATTTCAGCGCGGGTAATGTGGGTGGCGCTTTGGCGTAGTGCGAGCGGCTCAAGCAAACAGCGCATCTCAAAAATATCCTGAATCTCATCACGGGTGAGCATGTGTACTGTAGCGCCGCGCGCGCGTTCATAGTCAACCAGACCCGTCTGTGACAACCGCTGTATGGCT
Organism: uncultured Anaerolineaceae bacterium; assembly: GCA_964614375.1. Taxonomy (GTDB): domain Bacteria; phylum Chloroflexota; class Anaerolineae; order Aggregatilineales; family Phototrophicaceae; genus CAZTLI01. Next base: position 4,143 of record CAZTLI010000030.1, on the reverse strand, counting down.
TCACGTATGGGCGTTTTGCTCACGTTAAACTGTTCGGCGAGTTGGGCTTCAAAGAGGGGTGTGCTGCCCGGCAATTCTTGCGAGAGTATTGCTTCCAGCAGCGTTTCATACACCACATCACTGATAGATTGGCGAAGGTTTCCCTCTTTAAGGTGTAATGTGAGTTCTGGTTTTTCTTCTTTTCGTCGCGCCATGCCACCCTCATTGACAAATAATGATATATCATATATCTTTTCCGGTGATTTGAAAACCAATGATTTAATAAAATCATAGATTCATCCAATTTGCCTGTGTTACAACCTGGAAAAAACCATGCCGGAAGTTGCTAAAGCGGTTACCATTGTCGAACCACATCGGTTAGAGGTACGGGAATATCCTATTCCAACGCTGCAAGCGGGTGGTTTGCTTATGCAAATCGAGATGAGCGGAATCTGCGGCACGGATAAACACACCTATCGCGGCGAAACGACCCAATACGGCGCGACAGCAAATGAACAAACCAGCCCCTTCCCCTTGATTCCGGGTCATGAAAATGTTGGCATTGTGGTTGATGTGACGCCAACCGCCGTTGACTTTTATGGTAATCGTCTGCGAATTGGGGATCGGATTACCATGTGCCCGGATGTGGTCTGCGGGACGTGTTATAACTGTAGACATATTTTTGGCTATTCATGGTGTGAACATTGGCGGGGTTATGGCAATTCATTTCGCGCGACCGAACAGCCCTTGATGGGCGGTTGGGCTGAATATATGGTGATAATCCCGGAAGCATTTGTATATAAAGTGCCTGATGGCTTATCGCCGGAAATTGCTGTCTACACTGAGATAATGGCCTGCACCTATGCGCTGGATAAGGCTAAAGAATTTTCATCTATCGCTGCTGAGGGATTTGTGAGTGGTGATAGCGTGCTCATTCAAGGCGCGGGGCCGCTGGGACTGTGCCATTTGATTAAAGCGCGTATGATGGGGGCGGGCACGATTATCGCAATTGATCGCTCGAATTATAGACTTGCAATGGCGCGGCAGTTCGGTGCGGACTACGTACTCAATGTGGAAGAAACTACCGCTGATGAACGAATCGACATGGTACATCAATGGACTCACGGGCGCGGTGTTGACATAGCGATTGAGTGTGTGGGCTACCCTGAAGCCGTCCCGGAAGCATTACACCTGATTCGGCGTGGGGGGATGTATGTGCTGGAGGGTGTATTTGTGGATATGGGCGATATTGCGCTCAATCCACATCATATTGTGAGTAAGTCGCTGCGGCTTATTGGCCTGAGTAATCATCCCTTTACGGGTTATGGCGCAAGTATGGAATTGCTGCTGCGCTATCAGGATTCGATGCCATTGGATAAGTTTGTAACGCATCGCTTTCCGTTGGAACAGGCGCAGCAAGCGATGGATACCGCACTCAATTTAGAGTGTATGAAAGTTGTTTTTGAACCGCATCACTAGACATAATTGGAGAATCTTCCGTGCAGGCATTGACATTAAATGCAGAGTGGGCACCGAAAGCCGACTACAAATTGTCTGACCGTGAGCGTGAAACCCGTAAAATTCGGCGCGGGCACATGGTCTGGAAAAATCCGACAATCACGCTAGGCGCATCGTCCGACCCTATCCCGCAACCTGATGAAGTAATTATTGAGGTTGCCGCAGTGGGTATCTGTGGTTCAGATATGCACATGGTTGAGCACGATGCCGACGGTTATATGCTCTATCCGGGTTATGTCGGCACGCCGAACATTCTCGGTCATGAATTTGCGGGGCGTGTCGTAGAAGTGGGTAATGGCGTTGATGATTTGCAAAAGGGCGATTTGGTCGCTGTCGAGGAAATTCAATGGTGTGGTTACTGTGTCGCTTGCCGACGTGGTTTCGTCAATCACTGCGAGAACATGGAGGAATTGGGTTTTACCACACCCGGCGCGATGGCACAGTATGTCTCTGTCCGGTCTAAATATTGTTGGAAATTGGATGAACTGGCAGACAGATTGGGCGATGAAACGGAAGCGCTGGTCATGGGCGCGATGGTCGAGCCAACAGGTGTGTCGTATCAGGGGATGTTCAACCGTCAGGCGACATGGCAACCGGGCAATAATGTCGTGATTTTCGGCGCGGGGCCAATTGGTCTGGCGGCAGAAGCGCTGGCGATTGCCGCGGGCGCAGCACAGGTTATCGTGTTGGAGACTTCCGCCAGCCGCCGCGCGATTGCCGAACGTATGGGCGCTACGCACGTCCTTGACCCGCTTGCGGTGAGTGATTTGAACGAAGCGGTGCTGGAATTGACATATGGGCGTGGTGTTGATTATGTGGTCGAGTGTGCGGGTGTTGCAGATAAGACTATTCAAGTGCTTGATTCATGTTTGGCGGTCAATGCCACCATAATTGATATAGGCATGGGCGGTAAGCGACCTGTACTGCCTACGGTGACGTACAAGCAGCGCGGTGTACAGCTTGCAGGGTCATTGGGTCATTCGGGCAGTGGCACATTCCAGAATGTGATTCGCTTGATGGCGGCAGGGCGGATTGATATGCGAAAGATGGTCAGCGCACGAATGCCGTTGAATGATGCGCTCTTAGCCTTTAAACGTCTTGAAAGTCGCGCAGACGCCAAGATTATTTTACTGCCGAATTAATCATGAATGATGCGCTGTTATTCTTCGGTGGAATCGCTCTAGTGGTTATCGGTTTGATGAGTCTTTTTCGGCGTGATTGGTTATGGAGACTCTATAGCCTTGAACCTCGTTGGAGCAAACGCAATCCTGAACGGACACCCGAATGGGATACCCGGACGAAAGGCTACGCATTTTATTTTCTGGCGTTCGGTGCAATGTTTATCGTGCTTGGATTATGAGCAAATGGGGGACTCAATATGACAGTTGATTTTGGCCTGGGTTTGCTTCCGGGCCCACCTCCGGGACAACTAGACATCTGGTTAAGTGATCTTGATGACAGCTTACCGAGTCTTGAAGGTCATTTTCGTAGTTTGTGGATGACCGACCACTTTTTCTGGGACGGCGCGCCGACTTATGAAGCATGGACGGTGTTAAGTTACCTCGCGGCGCGCTTTCCAGCTTATGAAGTGGGGCCGATGGTGCTGGGGCAGAATTATCGCAATCCTGCAATGCTGGCATTGATGGGCGCGACGCTGCAAACGGTCACCCGTGGGCGATTCATCATGGGCATTGGGGCAGGGTGGAAAGAAAATGAGTATCGCGCTTATGATTTTGATTATCCAACGCCAAAAGTCCGTCTCGAACAACTTGAAGATACGCTCGAAATCCTCAAACGTATGTGGGCTGAACCCGGTCAAGTGACTTATGCAGGCAAGTATTATCGCGTAACCGATGCGTGGTGCGAACCAAAACCCGACCCCGTTCCACCCATCGTTGTCGGCGGTGGTGGCAAAACAACAATGAAATTGGCCGCCCGCCATGCCGATATGTGGAATCTGTCGGATGCGAATATCCATAAATATACGGATCGATTGAACGTCCTTAAAGGCCATTGTGAGGCACTGGGACGCGACATTTCGACTATACGGTTGACATGGTTCGGACGCATCGCTATTGGCAAAACACCAGCAGAAGCCGAATCGCGTGCTCACTCCCGCGACATCAAATACACCACCGATAATGCCTTTGTAGGTACGCCAGATCAGATTGCCGAGCAGATGGCGGCGTTTACCGATATTGGTGTCGATTATTTTATGGTGGATGTGATTGGTCTGCCTGATTCTGAAGTGATTAGCCTGGTTGTGGATGAACTGCTGCCAAAGGTGAAACAATGAAACTCAAATGGTATGGACACGCCAGCTTTCTGATAACGGCAGATGACGGGACAACCATTATCACCGACCCCTATACACCTGAGACAGCCGGTTATGCGCCGATTACCGATGCGCCTGACATCGTGATTATGTCGTCAGATAATGACAGTTTTCACTGCCGTGCCGACTTGATTCCGGGCAATCCGTCGGTCATTAATGCGCTGCAAGTGGCACAATCGACGGGCACTCGTACCGAAAAAGGCATCGAATTTCAAGCGATAGCCGCGATGGAGGCGCTTGACCATCACGAGCACGACCCTGACCAGAATGGCATGTATCGGTTTACCGTTGATGGCATCAGCATCGGGCAC
>CAZTLI010000029.1:8002-21953 GCA_964614375.1 uncultured Anaerolineaceae bacterium | reverse complement strand
GAAATTGGTCATTTGATTGCCGGTCACGATGTCTGTCGAGGGAATATCACGGATAACCCGCGTCAGACGGCAGTATTCAGGCGTGTGTTTGAACGCTTCAACCAGCACATGCAGCAGTTCGTCATGCGTATAGGGACGCCATGAGCCATCGTGATACCGCTGCATCAGTTCGGCGCTTTCGATGAGCGAACAGGGATAGACCTTCAACTCATCAGGCCGAAAATCCGGGTCATCGAACAGGGTTTGATAATCGGCGATGTCCGCTTCGGGCGATGAACCATACAGATTCGGCATCCAGTGGGCGTGAATCTTGAATCCGGCCTGACGCAGCAGCCTGACCGCGCGCCGCGTCGCCGCAACGGTATGCCCACGCCGGTTGACGCGCAGCACCTCATCGTTCAAACTCTGGAAACCGATTTGCACCTTCGTACAACCCAGACGGCGTATCCGCAGCACTTCTTCAACGCTGATATGATCGGGTCGGGTTTCAATCACCAGCCCAACGCTGCGACAGGCCGCCGTCTCATTCTCGCGATGCGCCGCTTCCAATTCTTCCCATGTGGCGAATTCGTCCAATGGCGAACGCTCACGCAGTCCAGTCGCGATTTCTGCCGCCATCTCGCGCGAACGGTGCATCTCGTCGCGATAAATATCCTGCACGACCTGATTGTAGGTCCGACCCATCTCGACACCCAGGACCTGTACGTTGGTGACATTGTGTTCGGGATGTAATTGCGAGGCCTCCGCCAGCGCGTCCCACACTTCCTGACGACGGTCCAGGTCGCTGCCAAAGTCGTGCAGCGCGTCGAAGATGCGTTTGATGAACCAGATTTGATAACTTTCGGGATAAAACGACCACGTACCGCCCAGCACGATAATCTCGACCTTCGCTGTTGGGTGACCGATGCTGTGCAGCGTCAACAGGCGCGTATAGGTCTGTAGATAGGGGTCAAAGGCATTTTGTTCGGCGCGCTGCGCGCCCGGTTCGTCGGATAAATAACTCTTCGGCATCCGCACATCGTTCGGGCAGAAGATACATTCACCCGGACACGGAAAGGGCTTGGTCAAGACGGTGACAGGCGTCACCCCCGAAATCGTCCGCATGGGCTTGCGCCGCAAACGCAGCAAAACGGACTCATCATACGGCGGCAGGTCGTGTGTCCCCGCATATTCACGATAGGCTTCGATGAGGTGAGCGCGGCTGTAGAAGCCACCGCCGCCGGGCATGGGGAACTGGCGTTGCAGTTTATTCAATTCCTTCGGCGACAAACCCGGATTGGCAATCACAGCGCGCAAAATGCCGAGTAACTGGTCGCGATGGGTGTCTAAATCAAGTTGATAGCGTTCTTTTTGCATGGATTGTGTGCGATTTTCTACTTATTCAAGCCTATTGTAACAATCCGTGACGCGAGTGTATAGCCTGCTGCCGCGAGGGTCATATAAACAAAACCACCTCTGCGGCAATCAAGGCAGAAGTGGGGGCGTTTTGGGTGATAGGAGACGGGTGTGCCTATTGGACTTCTTCACCGCGCACCCGTTCCATAAATTCATCAATATTGATGATATAGCGGGTATGTTTGCCCTCACCAATCAATGTGCGTTCGTCCCACGCCCGCACCTCCATGATGATACGTTTGCCATCGACTTTGGTGATTTCCGCCATCGCCGTGACATGCTCACCGATGGGAGTCGCGCGTACATGCTGCACATGAATCTCAATACCCACGCTGGCCTCACCCGTTGCTAAATAGGGGTCAATCGCGGATACTGCCGCCGCTTCCATCAGGGCAATCATCGACGGTGTGGAATAGACATCCAGCCCGCCGCTGCCCACGATTTTGGCAGTCAGTTCCTGTGTCACGGTTGCAATGCTCTCGCCAATGAGTCCCACGCGCAGTGCTTTCATGGTGTTTGCCCCTTATGAATTGTGAGACGCTCAACACGCTCCTGACTAGAGTATACCCGATTATATCTTGAGCGCGTCGGTTTGCACCGCCAGAATGCCAGGGCCATCGTGTGCTGCCAATGCTTGCAGTCCCGGCAGCAGGGCAGCATTGGTGTCTACCCGCTGTCCCCAACCGCCACACATCCGCGCAAATTCAGCAAAATCGGGGTTCAGCAGCGATGTTTGCCAGACATGCACCTGCACGCCGCGCTGCTCTTTACTAATTTTGCCCAATTCATTATTGACCAGCAGCACCAGCTTAATCGGCAGCTTGTATTTGACCGCGGTCGTGAATTCCATCGCATACTGTCCGAAGCCGCCATCGCCCGCCACTGCCCATTGTGGGCGGTCTGGGGCAGCACAGGCAGCGCCGATTGCCGCCGGGAATGCAAAGCCGATACTGCCGAGATAACCCGACATCAAAATGTGCTGACCGGGCTTTGTCTCGAAATAACGTCCGAAAGAATAGGTATTGTTACCCACATCAACAGCGATAACGGCATTTTCGGGCACGACATCGCTCATGTGCTGGAACAACAGCGCCGAGTTGATGCCGTTCTCGTCCGTGTCATCGGCGCGACGGGCTTTTTCGGCGCGCCACTGACTCCAGCGTCCGGCGATTTCACGCCGCACGTAGTCGCGTTTGTACGTGCCCTGTGTACCCTCCAGCGCGGCAATCATCGCGTCCGCCGTTTTGCCGATGTCACCCCAGATGGGCACATCCACCGGATGGAACTTGCCGAGCATCATCCGATCAAAATCGACTTGAATCAGCGTTTTCTTGGTGGAGATACCTGTATGGTTGGAAAACGACGCCCCAAACACCAGCAGCACATCGGCACGACCCATCATGCTGCTGCCGACGGGCGTCCCGGAACGTCCGAGCACACCACACGCCAGCGGATGATTATCCGCAACAGCGCCTTTGGCTTTGAAGGTCGTAATCACCGGCGCTGCGATGATGTCTGCCAGGTGCAGGATTTTGTCCATAAAGGGTCGCGCGCCATTACCGACGATAATCGAGACGAGGCGCGCTGCTTTCATCAGCGCCAGGGCTTCGTCCAATTGTGCCTGTGGTGGCGCGATTTCGGTGGTGCTAATCCGTCCATGACGCGCCGTTTTCGGGCGCGGTTGCAAGCCGGGCGCGAAAGCGATTTCGTCGGGGAAAATCAAATGCGCCACATCGCGATTGATGATGGCGTGTTTCATCGCCAATGCCATCAGTTCGGACGCATTTTTCTTATTGAGCACGGTTTGACTCCACTCGGCGACGCTGTTGAAGGCTGCCGCGAGGTCGATTTCCTGAAATGCGCCGGGGCCGAGCACCTGTGTCTGTACTTGACCGCTGAGCGCGATAATCGGTGCGCGATCAACTTTGGCGTCCCACAGTCCGGTCAGCAGATTGGTCGAGCCGGGGCCGGCAATCCCCAAACAGGCGGCGGGTCGTCCGGTCAGTTTGGCGAATCCACCCGCGGCGAAGGCCGCCGCGCCTTCATGCCGTGTGCCGATGAATGTCATTTTCCCCGCTTGTTCCTGATCACGAATGGCATCGGCAACGCCCAGGTTAGAATGTCCCACCATACCAAACACATGCGTCAGGCCCCAAGCTGCCGCGACTTCCATCATCTGCCTGGCGATGGTGTCTTTGGGGCGTTCCGGCTCAACCGCGACATAGATACCATCAGCACGTTCTTCGACGGGAAAGGTCGCTACCGAGTCGCCATACCCTTCTGGCGGACTGCCATCGAGCGGGGAATATTCATACCCATGCCAGGGACAGCGCACGAAACCATTTTCGATGAGTCCTTCGCCCAATGGCCCGCCCTGATGCGGACAGTGATTGTCGAGCGCGTAATATTTGCCCTCAAACTTCGCCAAACAGATGGGCACAACGCCGGCTGTGGCATTGCTCACACTGTTGTCGTCCAAAGGGTCGGCAGCGGCAACTTTATGCCATTCGGTCTTTTCTGGCATGAGATTTTCCCCCCAAGAGATAGCGATTAGCGGTCAGCAGTTCAGGTATCAGCTACAAGGGCAAAGCATTGGGCATGAAGCCCGCGCTCTACCTAATCAGTTCAACAGAAACTTCTTACAAAAGCGTGTTATCAACCAATAACGTCTATCAGGCAGGTAAGCGATGTAAAATCGTCACATCAACCCGCAGCAATACCAATATAAATGCCATCCCCACGCACATCCACAGGGTAGGTGGTCGTGGGGTCTTCCATGTAATAATCCGGTAGATGCCCATCGCGCGGGCAAAATTCCCAGCCATGATGTGGGCACACGACATAGCCATTTTCGATATGGCCTTCGCCCAATGATGCCCCTTCATGCGGGCAAACATCATCCAGCGCATAAAATTGTCCCTGATGATGAATGAGACATATCGCGGTATCGCCTGCCCATACAGTTTTGACCTGTCCATCCGGCAAATCATCATCGTTGGCAACACGATACCAGTGATAGGTGAGCATGGGCTGTCCTCGTTGGTTTGCTGTGACTGCGCCCTATTGTACCGCGCGGTGCGGTCTAATGGAAAATGCCCGGACACTCCTGATTTTGCGGCATTCTCAAACGGGTGAAAGGCGCAAGTTTGGCGCTGCAATCTGCGATGGATGCTGTACAATAGGGCACAGGTTCATCACACACCACCTGAAGGACACCCATGACTCCCGATTTCATCCAGCCTTCCGACCAGATAGCGGGCGTGTATATTGCCCAACTGCGCGTGTTTGCCGACGAACGCGGGCGCTTTATGGAAACGTTCCGGCGCGAGTGGTTTCCCTACGTCAATTGGGACAAATTACAGGGCAATCGTTCGGATAGCAAGGCGGGTGTGCTGCGGGGATTGCACTATCACTTCAAACAAATTGACTACTGGTATGTGCAGTCGGGGCGGGTGCGCGCCGGGCTGGTTGACCTGCGCCCCAACTCAGCGACCTACATGAATACCCTCGCAATCGAAATGGGCGACGACCACAATATCGGGTTATTCATTCCCATTGGCGTGGCGCATGGCTTCGTCGCGCTAACCGACTGTACGCTGACGTATGTGGTCAATAATTATTATGACGGCGCGGACGAATGCGGCGTGGCGTGGGATGACCCGGACATCGCTATGCCCTGGGGTGTGGGTGACCCGATTATCTCTGACCGCGACGCGGGCAATCCCCGCCTGCAAGACATCCCCAAAGATAGACTGCCGGGGTAATGTATGCAAATGTTGTTTTAAGTCAGGTTATTCGGTAGTCAATTATCGTCCCAATACTCACCACCGTTTTGCAATATCATTCTCTTGTCTTTGTGCTTGAGTGTGGGACAGCTACGAACCGCTGCTAAGACACTCTTTTTCGCTTCTGCACTGATTTCGCCTCTGTGACTATTGAAGTCCCATGCGTAAAAATCATATCAGTCTCTACAATCCACAAAGGAGTCATGTGATAACCAGCGGTGCTGCTTCTCAGCGACTGCCGCTTCACAGACGAGGAGTTCAGGTTTGTTTCTGATGAACGCGCTAATTCTGGAGTTAATCATGAAGGCTGGCACTTTATCGCCAACAATAGCTACAGCGAGGACAAATTTTGGCTTAGGTTTGGGCTTAACGTGGTGACAGAGGTCTACATGATAAATGTGCCACAACTGAACATCTTGTAAGTTCACCATTGCGCGCTTTAGTCGCTGTGCTGATTGTGTAAGTAATCAAGCAAATCATCCGCTTCATCCAGCGTGTTGATAATGCGCTCCACTGGTATCGGGGTACTGCCTACCTGTCCTGCTTGCTCCCACGTTGACGTCCATGCCGCATCATGACTGATTTCTATTAGCCGCCAATTTGGATACTTACCATAAAGCTCAATTATTCTATCCAAGCACTTAAGGTCTGAATCACTAAATTCATCCAAATCAGCATCTCTTTTGGGGTTTATATAATATTCATGGTCAACTTGAAATCCGAAGTGAGGTGTTGTTCGGGCTTCTTTCATAATGTCATACGACGAACTGGGCACAGGCCCATTTTTCATTGCACAATAGGTATCGCCACTAATAAAGCGTCCATCTAATTCCAAACTGGTTTTATCCGCAAAATACATCAATTTCGCAACACTTAGGAATGTCGGTTGTGGTATCCGTTGAGCTATATAAATAATAACCTCAACAGCCTTTTGTGGGTCAAATTTGAATTCTATCTCAGACATCAGCCACCTCTCATTACGCTAGAAATAGAACGTATATTCTAAAACAAAGCCTCTTAACGGTCAATTCACGGAATAACATTAATTTGTAATCCTGCTTGATTGATTACATTGTACCTTTGCTTACATAATCGTCAACTTTGTGGATGGATAAGACTCAAAAAGACACAGAAACCCGGCGCTTCTGTGTCCTTTGTGTGCTTTACAGTGAAAATAGGTTTAGCGCACGGTCAGGCCGCCGACGCCGCCGTCATATTCTATTGTGATTTGCACATCAGCATTGGCAAAGCCCTCGGTTTCCCAGACGCCGCTGCCGCCGATGAAGCCATCATCACCACTGACACGACTCAAGTATCCCGGCACATCAATCCCGCCAACGCCGACATCGGCTGTCAATTGCACGTTTGCGCCGTCGGGCAGATGGATGGTCACGCCGCCGACGCCGCCCTCAATGTTCACGGTATAACTCGCGTCCGCTTCCGGCAGCCAGATTTCTGTCCCGCCGACGCCGAGCGATGCTGTCACACTCGTGACATTCATCTCACGCAGGTCGAGGTTGAGCGTGCCGACGCCGCCATTGATGTCCAATTCCAGCGGCAAATCGCGGTTGAGCTGGATGTCCCAGCGCGCGGCATTATCCTGGGGGGCGCCGAACAAGGTCGCGAAAAATCCGCCAGAAAAGTCGATGCTGCCGCCTTCTTCTTGCAGGGTGACAGTTGTTTGACCAGTCGCGTCACTTTCTACATCCCATATGATTTCGCCATAATAGGTCAGGTCGGCATTAATCAACTGTGCCGATTCGGGCAGTGCGTTGATATTGACCGTTTCCACGCCCGCATGAATGACAATTTGCGCGGAATCGGCATCGCCCACGTCGGCGCCGTAGGTTACTTCTTGCACTTCATAGTCACTGACCAGCCCCATACTCGGCCCCACCAGCATGAGCGCGATAACCAGCACTACCGTCCCTACCCCGATGAGCGCGCCCAGCACGCGGGATTGGCGTCCGAAGAGCATGTCCAGCCCGATGATAATCAGCAGCACGGGCCAGATGCGCCCCAGCACCGCCAGATTGGTCGCTGTGAAAATGCCCGCATTGCTCAACAGCCAGATAGTGCCGATACCAATCAATATCACAGGCCAGAACAGGGATTGATAGCCCCGTCGATTTTGTGAATAAGAGTCTGTCATTGTCTCTTCCCCTCATGTTGAACCAGGTTAAAATCGGTCACATAATCAGCATCGTTCAAGCTGCTATCGACCATCTCGTTCATGTCGCTGTCCAGCACTTCCAGTTGGGGACGTGGGCGATAGAGCAGCAGGAACAATCCCACGCCAACCAGTAGAAACGGCAGTAAATTGACGATATTCTCGCCAAAGCTGCCGAAGAATCGACCAATGCCTTCGCCAAAGCTGCCGAAGAACTGCCCGATGCTTTCGCCAAAGCTGCTGAAGAACTGCCCGATGCTTTCGCCAAATGAACCCGCCACTTCGCCCACGTTTTCGCCGAATTGACCAGCGGCATTGCCCACGCTGACGAATACGTCCGTCGAGAACGCGCCCGTCATCCACAAGAGGCTGAACACACCCGTAACAATCAAGAGGACGGCGATAAACCGTGTCGCGGTTGAGCGCGATGGTATCGTGTCATTTTTGCGTTTTTCCATTGCGTGATACTCCCCAAAAGCATTCTTTTCAATCTGTATATCTATACGATGAGGGACGATAAAAGTTGCGATGCGCCTATAACGCACATTGCAGCGTCGGCACATCGCGGCGGCATGGCAGTTTGTCATGCTGTGGAGCAGTCATTTGTTAGTGATGACAATAATCTGCCAATATATGGAAAGGGCGGTGCTGGTTGAAGAATTGAGAGACCGTGTTATAATCTGCGGCGCAATCATGAGTGCGGTGTGAGTGCCCCGTAAGCACGAAATTAGCCCCTCATGTGTGCAATTAATCACCATAGTCATGTTTAAGGAGCTTCAAACTAATGCCCCGTAGAATGATGATTCTCACCGTTTCTTTTGTACTGGTTGTGGCACTCGTTATTTCATTTGGCGTGGTCACTGCCGAACCTGTCGCACAGGATGATGTGACCGGGATTGTGCAAGGCATCAATGCACAATTGGCGGATATGGGTCTCAATGTCCAGATTGCCCAGGTGGATTTCTTCACCATCGGGCAGGGACGCCCCTCAACCCGTATCCTGCAACAACCGTTCCGCTGGGTGCCCAACGACCCCAATCGTCTGGCACAGGGCGATGACCTCACCTATATCGTCACAGGCGCGCCGCCGAACGGTGTGAGCAGCGCCGATGCTAATGCCGCGATTGTGCGCTCGATGAATACATGGAACGCCGAACGCTGCCTGAGCAGTGTCGATATTGTCCAGCGTGCCGACCCCGGCGGCGACATCACCATCTTCGACTTTTTCATCAACGCCGGTGGCTTTGGCAACCCCTTCGCGGCGGACATTGTGAGCGCAGGCTGGTTCCCGCCTGGCCCGCCCTGGTTCGACGCGAATACGCTGGCCTTCTCGGTCACGTTCACCTTTATTGACGGCAACGGCAACCCGCTGGATTCCAACGGCGATAACTTTGTCGATACCGCCCTCAATGAAGTCTATTACAATGCGGGCTTCAACTGGGGTGTGAACGCCGACCTGCCCTTGATTGACATCGAAACGGTGGCGCTGCATGAAAATGGTCACTCGCTCGGTCTCGGTCACTTTGGCCCGCCACCAACAGCGGTCATGAACCCGGTCTATCACGGGCAAGTCCACGAACCCGACCCGACAGACCATGCCGGGATGTGCGCCAACTATTCACGCTGGCCTAATCGCTAAAATCCAATCGTATGCAATCCTGGAGGCGAGATACGGGTCTCGCCTCTTTTTCGTTGAGATGGTAATACCTTCCGAATATTCGCGGTATTTACATGGTGATGTCCTCGTTAAACCCGTGAACGACGTGATTCAAAGTCCGAGACTATTCGACGCGCTATCATCTAAATGGTATAAACATAGCGGAGTGGATGAACCAGCTTCGTGCAGAGGTGCGCCAATGACAGACTTCAAATATCAGAACAGACAAAATCTCGAGATTTTCGCCTGGCCCGAAATGATGACTATTTTCCAGGATTTGGTTGAACTGGTCATGGTTTCGCCCAACAACCTGTCTCGCCAACTGCGGAGTGAACTGTTCACGATGGCGAGTGTTGCGGGCGGCTGCCAGCACTGTCAGGCGCATGGCGCATACACACTCCATTTAATGGGTGTTGATCCAGACCGGATTCGTGACATCTGGACATTTGAACAATCAGACGCATTCGCTGAGGCGGAAAAGGTCGCCCTGCGATTAGCGCGCGATGGCGCGACTGTCCCCAATAGGGTTGAGCCGAAGCATTTTGCAGACTTGCGTAACCATTATACTGACCGTCAAATCGTCGAGATGCTCGCAGTGATTAGTCTGGCTGGTTGGTACAACCGCTGGAATAATTCGATTGCCACCGTAACCGATCAAGAATCGGTTGATTGGGCTGAAGCCAATCTCAACGCCGTGGGATGGGAACTCGGAAAACACGACGGTGAAGCCCATGAACAGCGCAAGAAACATCCCCGTTCCAGCGATCCAGATCGCATCGAATATTAACGTCCGACGGGTGCGGGTTTTATGAAGCCATCGCGTCAGGTCGTGTCCATTGCTATCGTGTGGCGTATTAATTCGCAGGGGTATAGTCCGCGCAACCGGGAGGCCCTTCGGGGGGATAATTCCAGGTTTGTGGAAGCGCCGCACTCGCCGCCATCGCTCTAAACTCATTATAGGTCGCCAGCAGACCCTCACAATCTCCGACGATTTCCGCCGCCTGCCCCTGCAAATACCAGCACTCGAAACGCCGTTCCTCAACTGGAATAGCTTGCATCACTTGCAGCGTCGTACACGTATGGAGATATGCTTGCGCGGTCGCGAAATCGCTTTGTAAGAAATGTTCGCGTCCGAGCAAATACCAGCCTTCCGACCAGTTGGGTGCAAGCTGTGTGACTTCGGAACAGAAGCGTATCGCCGTTTCGCGCTGGCGCAGCATACTTGATACTTCACACAAGCGCAGGCGCGCTTTGGCGTTGTCCGGGTCGAAGGCCAATATCTGGAAATAGGCCACCGTCGCCGCGTCTGCATCGCCAATTTGCAGGCCATAGAGCGCCCGTTCAAAGTGCAGCGGCACAAGGCGCGGGTACAGTTGTATCGCCCGTTGGATAGAGGTGATCGCTTCAGCATAGCGTCCTAAATCGCTGTAACTAATCGCCAGTGCGCGGTGGGCGTCCATCTGGGTGGCGGCATCGGCGCGACGGGCGAAGGTCACGGCCTGTTCCACCTCGCGCAGGGCAATTTCAAAACTCCCCACGCCACCATACGCCAGCCCAATGGCGATGTGGGCAAGTGGATGTTCCGGTTCACGTTCAAGCGCGCGCTGGGCGATGCGCGCCGCATCCGCTGCCTGTCCATTGGCATTCAGCGTATAGGCATGGATCGCCATAATGGTCGGATTACGCGGCAATCGTTCAAAGGCGGCTGCCGTCACCTCCAATGCGGATTGCCGGTCAATGCCGCGATCATAGTCCGTATAACTGCGATAGATGAGGGCGCGCGCCAGCCACACCACACCATCCGGGGTATCGGGATTTTCCTCTACAAATTGACGAGCCAGCGCGATGGCTTCGTCCAAATCCCCCCGCGCGAAGGCCGCTTCGACTTCACTCAGGTCGATGTTGGTGGTGCGTGGCGCGGCGAATGGGAACAACTGCCCGATGCGATCCCACGATAACGTCACAATCCCCACCAGCACCCCGACCAGCATCGCCAACGGTAAAAATCCTGAACGTCGCCGCTTGCGTCGATAGGAGAGTCGTGAACGATTTCGATTGATTTTCATGCAGTGTCTCGCAATGAGTGGGAAAACCAGCGCCTTTCCTATATAGTAACGAATAGTACGTCACTTTGCACATATTCCTCAAAAAACGGAGACCGGAATAATGACATACAAGGTCTATATCAGCAGCGCCAATGATACCGAGAGTCAACGCTTCACCGAAGCGGTTAAAATGGCATTATGGAAAATCCAGGAACTGCCCCTCGCGCCCATCAGCACCGACGACTTTTTCGCCGGGTCAGATGCCGACAATCCAATCGAGACGGCCTATCGCGTGATTGATGATTCCGACGTTTTCATCGGGATATATGTCGATGCGTATGGGTATATTCCAGCGGGGCAAGATCATTCGCATCTGGAATTGGAATATAACTATGCCAACAGCCGCAATAAACTGTGCCTCATCTTCATCCACGCCGCCGCCGAGAACACAGCCAATGAGCGTTTGCGCGCCTTTTTCGATAATCTGGCGCAAAATCATGTCATCAATACCTTCGGCGACTCGCGCGAATTGCAGGCGAAGGTGATCGTGTCGCTGTCAAATTTCAAACAGAATCTGAGCGACCTGAAATCGACCATCGACTCGCTGATGCCGCCACCACTGCAATCCTTCCGTGCGCGGGTTACGGCACAAAGTACAGCAACGGAAGAAGACTTCGATGCACAGGTCAAACGCGCGGTCGATATTGCCGAAGCCCGCCTCGAACAGATTGTCCGGCGCGCCCTTGCGGTTCAAGAAGCCCAACAATCGGTCACGCACAAATCGAAAAGTGCGACCCATCTCCAGACGGTCAATCCCATCTTTGGTGAACCATCGAAAGGCAGCCAATTCACATCTGACATTTTCATGATTACGCCCTTTCGTGAACAATTCGATACGATTTATCAAAACATTATCAAACCTGTCGCGGCGACGTTGAATCTCACCATCAAGCGCGGCGATGACTTCACCTCGCTGACTGGCTCGATTATTGATGAGGTGTGGGCGGCGATTAATGCCTGCCGATTGGTGATTGTCGAAACCACAGAGGAAAACGCCAATGTTTATTATGAGCTGGGCATCGCCCATACACTCGGCAAGCCCGCGGTTCTCATTTCGCAAGCCACAGATGTAGACGACCTGCCCTTCGACATCCGCCATTTGCGCTTCATCATCTACGAAAACAGCATCGCAGGCGGCGAAAAATTGAAAACAGACCTGCACCGCGCGATTATCTGGCTGTTGAACGATTTAGAAGAGAAGCAGAAAACTAAACCAGAATAGATGGGACTCGCGCAGCACTCGACGGGCTTGAAATTCTGCCAACGACAGGAGACGGTCTCTAAACGATTTCTGAACGTCTGGTGATGTATGCTACAGGCATATCATCAATGTTAAGGACTGTTTCGTATGAATAGCACCGCAATTTTTCAGACCGCGCTCCTGCTGGGCGTGATGATTCTCTTCACGATGATGGTCGAGCAGTTGACGAAAAGCCTGCTGCCGAAGCGCCTGACGCTTGGCCCTGTGAAATATCTGGTTGGGTTGGTGCTTGGGGTTAGTCTCATTGTCTTCGGACTCAGCCGCGTGATTGTCAATGTTGAGGAAGCGGGTTGGGAAACGACATCCAACACCCTCACCAGCGGCGCGCTCATCATCCTGATTGTCGGGTTGATTGTGACGTTCATCATTGGCTTTATGTTCAAGAAAATCGGCCCCTACTGGTTGGCGGGATTGGTTCTCGGTCTGGCAGGTTCAACCGTGCTTGCCAACCTGCTGCTGCGGCGCATGTTAGGGCTTGAGGAATTGACCGTCGATTCGCTGCAAAGTGAAGAACTGCTGTTTCTCAGCCTTGTTATCGGCGCAATTATCACAGGATTGGGGGCGCTGGCGATGCGGGTGATTATGCCCACCGACGACTATGACCCCACACACGTTACCGATGCGCTCATCAACGATGGACTGCTCTCTGCCGCGCGCCGGCGCGAACGTCTGCAAAAACGCAAAGCACGGCGCGGGTAGTCATGTCTGGTCGAATACACGCGGGGCACATCGCGGTGTGCCCCTACCAAAACCCCTTTGTGATGCGGCGTTTAGAGTGTTTATCCCAAAACAAAACGCTGCGATGGAGATGTCCCCATCACAGCGCCCGATAATGATATTGCAATGAAAAAATGAAGGAAAATCAGGCTCCGCGCCGATGCTGGTCGATCATGGCGTAGGCTTCTTCCAGCGATTGTGCGGGCGAAAACACGGGCTGATTCCCGGTTAGACGAACGTGCATATCATAAACACGCAAGATTTCGTCTTTGGGTGTGGCGACAATCATGGTAGTCAGGTGGGGCAGACGCCGCCAGACTGCATCTTCACGAGTGGAGAGGAACTCCAGCGGAAGACCATGACCGTCACGCATGTCTGCGATAAGATAGATGGATTCGTCAGGTGAAGGTGTCATCGACATTTCAGGCTCTGAAGCCTTGTCGAATTCCTCAACCGTCCATCGTCCCTCGAAGATATAGCGAAGAATCGTGCGTTCTTCATTGTCCCATACTGCCATCACAGGCATGATATAAGACCCCCTCTAAGGCTATTATGTCGGTCTGCAATGCACCTTAATAATAGCACGATTTACCTTACGAAATATAAAGATTTTATGAAAAACGTTAGCTAAATGTTGAACAGGCGATTAACAATCGGCGTGCCATAGTCTGCGCCACCGGTGATGACGCGCAAATTGGGGCGAATCTGCACATCACCCGCGCCGTGTGTGTGCCCACAGAGGACGGTAATGGTGTGGTCGGGGTATTCGGCAGCGATGTCCAGCAGCACATCGCCTATGCCTTTGTTGGAGAAGTGTGGCAGGAAATTATCGTCGGAGATTTGGCCTTGATGCCAGCAGGC
>CAZTLI010000029.1:0-7902 GCA_964614375.1 uncultured Anaerolineaceae bacterium | reverse complement strand
TGGAGAAGTGTGGCAGGAAATTATCGTCGGAGATTTGGCCTTGATGCCAGCAGGCGGCTTTGAATGGCGGGACGTGTGTCGCCACGAAGATGTGCGAATGCCGGCCCAACGCAATAGGCAGGACACGCCGAAAGTGGTCAGCGGCTTCGTCACCCAGTTGATTGAGCCGCTTCAAGAGCATGGCGGGGCCTAACCCTGCTAATTCCTGAATGAGGAGATAATCATTCAACATGACATCCGATTGGTGAAAGTCGCCCAAACGACCATCTGCCCAACCATCATGTCCGACCAATCCGACACCCGGTGCGAGTGTAATCACATCAACCTGTGACAGCCAGTAGAGATACTCATAGTCTTCATGCAGCCGTGTCACCCCTGCGCGCACCCGCTCGATGGAACTAAAATAGAAATCGTGATTGCCAAGCACGAAATAAATCGGCTTCTGGATATGATCCGCCATCCGCATCAAAAACACATCCAGACTGTGCGATTCGCCAATATCGCCCGTGATGATGAGACCATCGGGTCGCTGCGCGCAGATGTCATCTAAAAAGGTCTCGATTTGTTGTGTCCCCAAAAAATTGAGATGGATGTCGGTCAACCATGCAATTCGTGGCATGAACTTCTCGCTGTCTGCTGGGTGAATACATCTAATGGTACAGGAACTTGGGTGACAGGCAAACAGGCGGCCTGTATGACACGCCCCATCGCCCATCCGGGGTAGCACAAAAATTCTATTTTGTCGCGTTTTTCCAATCCTTCTGGCGCGATTCTGGTTATGATACGAGTCGGAAATTGAACCAGAAGGAGTGCATATGAACCGTTTTATGGAAGAACAGTGGACGTGGATCGAAGGCTCACATGCCATGCGTAGCGGAATCATGGCCACGCTGACCGATGCAGACCTGGCCTTCAGTCCCGGCGGACAGAATATGACGCTGGGCGAATTATGCAAGGAATTTGGCGAAATCGAGCATTCCTACATCGAGTCGATTAAGACGCGCAAGCAAGACTGGTCTTATCGCCATACTGAAGCCGGGCTGACGACCAGTGTCGCCCAGCTCAAGGCGTGGTATCAACAACTCGATGACGACCTCAAAGCGACGGTCTCAGCCCTGTCGGATGAGGAATTGCAGCAGACGATTGATCGCGGGATGCCGATGCCCATCAATATGCAGCTTGAAGTCTATCTGCAAGCCCTGTTGATTTTCTTCGGCAAAGTGACGATTTTCCTCCGCGCGATGGACAAACCCCTGCCGGATGCGGTGCAGCAGTGGATTGGCTAGCGAACGATTAGCCCCGCAAATCTACAGGAACAGTTGCCAAGTGTGCAACGTCTTAACCATAATTATGAACATGATTTTGAGCTGTTCGAGACGGAGACCGAATGAAGACACGGGGACTGTTCCTGTTAGGGATAGCGCTGCTGATAAGTCCGGTGAGGGCACAGGATGAAACACTGCCGGATAGTGAGCGCATCGTCTTTGCCAGCAATCGTGATGGCAACTTTGAAATTTACATGATTTACAGCGATGGTACAGGGTTGACACAGTTGACCGACAATGAGACGGATGATACTGTGCCTGAATGGTCACCCGATGGCACACAAATCGCCTTCATCGCGCAAACACCTCAAACCACGACTCGCCTTTTGACGATTCTCAACCTGAGTGATGCGAGCATCATCGTTCTGGATGATACAAATCGCACCGCTGTCTCGTGGTCGCCAGATGGGTCGCAACTGGCGTATACGGCGCAGGCGACCTCCGTTGAAATCTTCGTCAGCACAGTTGATGGCGCGGATGCACGCCAATTGACCCACAATCGCTATATTGAAGGTGTGCCCGCGTGGAATCCGGTCAGCGGCTTACTGGTGTTTACATCTGACCGGGGCGGGAATGGCAGTTGGAACGATCACACCGATATATACACACTGAATTTAGACGATGACGAGGTTATCCGTCTGACAAACACTGCCGAACGCGAATTCAACCCGGTCTGGTCACCGGATGGCACGCAAATCGCCTTTACATATTATTTCGATGACAATCGCGACATCTATGTTATGGACGCCGATGGCAGTAATCTCACACGCTTGACCACCGACCCCGCGCAAGACTCATATCCTTCGTGGTCGCCGGATGGCACACGCATCGTCTTTCAATCTGACCGATTCGGCAATGATGCGTTGTTCATCTTGGATTTAGAAGATGGCAGCGAAGGTCTGTTGACCGACCATTTTGCCGATGAGCGCTATCCAGCATGGTCACCCGCGCCAGTCGCTGACGACAGTGAACCCGAAAGTTCCTAAAACACAAAAGCCGACGATCATGTCGGCTTCATGCTGCTGCGGGCACAGTAGGATTCGAACCCACGACCCTCTGTTCCGAAGACAGATGCTCTATCCACTGAGCTATGTGCCCGTACGTGCAGATAAAGTGACGCGATGGGTGGCTTTTGGGCGCTGACCCATTCACTTCGACCCGCACAATGCCTATTATATGCTGAAATGCGCTGTGAGAGAAGCCTTTTTAGGATAAGCGTCGTCACAAGCTGGCGCCAAACCGTGAGCGACTGCTGACTGATTGGCGGGAGCAACCGAATCAGTGACGGGTGTCATCGTCACGGCGACCATTCCGCCGGAAATTGGGCAGCAAACCCATGCCCCGGCGTCGCCGCGATTGCAGGAAGTCTTCTTTGGCTTCGATTTGCTCCACCAGCGACCCCAATGATTGTTCCAGCACGTCCAGGGGCACCCCGTCATGGTCGTCATAGGCCGCCATCGTCAGGGCTTGCAGCGCCACCTCGCGAATGAACGCGCCCGGCCTGCCCAGCAGTTCCGGGATGATGTCGCGGTGCTCATCACGCCAGTCGGGACCCATATATTCGCGCAGCATCTGTTCAGCATCGTCGGCATCGTCCATTTCGGGGATGATGAAGATGCGATCCAGTCTGCCGGGACGTTTCATCACACGGTCGTCTATATTTTCCGGGTGGTTGGTCGTCGCCAGCAGCAGCGTCCCGCGCGGATTAATCGGCGTCTCTGACCCATCGAGCACATTCAGCAACTGCGCTTTAGAATCGTCGTCCAGATAAGCGTCCAATTCTTCGACAATGACAATGGTGGGTGTGTCTGAACTCGCCGCCATTTCCAGCGCCTGATGAATCTTCCAGAATTTCGCGCCATATTGATTCGACCCCGATACATAGACGACGAAGTAATCGCGCGATTGTGCCCATTTCGCCAGTGCCGAACACATCATCGTCTTGCCCGTACCCGGCACACCCGCCAGCAGCAGCTTACGGAACGGCTTGATGTTCAACCGCTGATAAATCGACACGCCCTTCTTGAAGAACGAATCAACATCCTTTAAGATGCTGTCTTTGAGCTTGTTCGGCAGGTAAATATCCCCCCATTCGACAGTTGCATCAAAGCTGACATCGGTCCCGCCGACGATATAGACCTTATCGCGGAAGGGAATGGCAGATGTGGCAATGCGATGGCACTCTTTTTCAAACTCCAGCCAGTGTGCCTGATACGCGCGCGGCACAGCGGCGACGGCGATCATCTCGCGGCTGAATTCTTCGTCGTTAATCCATGCGGATAGCAGCACCGCACGAAAGGCTTCCTTACCATCGGCAGTGTTAAACACAAATTCCAGTGCGCCCGCGCGTTTCATCGGGCGACCATCTAAAAACGACATCAATGGCGAAATGATGTCACAATCATAATGGTTGTAGCCGCTATAACGGACTGCTGCACCGGCTTCGTCTTTGCCAACGTCAAAGCCAGCTTCGATATGATCCAGCGCGGTGATATGGCAGCATGATGATTTGCCCAGAATCAGCATCATCTCAAGCTGCTGCCCGGGGATGTATCTGGTTTCTAGCCAGCGGCACAACCGTTCATGGACATATTGTCCATCCAATTGCATGTATCGTTTCTCCGATTAAATAATGTGTTCCTTCATCATAGTGGAAGATGGGCTTTTGGGCTACCAACAGCTTGTTAATTGTTGTTAAAGGCGGTGGTATTTTGCAGCATTCAAGCAGCGAAGTCATCTATCAACAGCGCGCTGCTTCTTCCTGGGAAGAGTAGGGACGGGCCGATGTGCGCCTCCAAACTGCGTACTGAGGCCGTATCAAAATTGCCTTTTACCCTTTGCGACCGCCGCGCCTTTGCGTTGAATCTTGCGCTCCTGACCAGCGGCTAGCAGCCCAATATGATTATGAAAAGGATTTAAGGTCGGGTGTCTCGCGTACCGCCGTGGATTAAAATCACGCGGCTGCAAAAAGCCAGTCCCACTGACGGGTAAGTTACCCATTGGAATTTTACTTGTAATTGAACAGGTCGTAAATCAGCATCGGTCAATTGTTGTGATTCCAAAATTATGACGATAGAATCACGGGCAGCCTCAATCAACCTCATTTCTAAATAGTTATTGGGAGAATACGATTATGGCAGCAACAGTAGCAGTCCCCGTTCATGGCACTGTCGCACCCGGATTTGAACTGGTGCGCGACGAATTTATCAAAAATTTTAGCGAACGTAAAGAAGTCGGCGCGGCCTGCGCGGTTTATTACAAAGGCGAAAAGGTCGTGGATTTGTGGGGTGGGCTAAGAAATAAAGATACGGGCGAAGCATGGGAAGAAGACACGATGGTGCTGGTGTTTTCTTCGACCAAAGGCATCTCGTCAATGGCGGTGGCGCACGCCCATTCACGCGGTCTGTTTGATTATGACGAGAAAGTCGCCACCTACTGGCCTGAATTTGCCGAAAATGGCAAAGAAAATATCACCGTCCGCCAGTTACTCAGTCATCAAGCCGGCCTGTGCGCCATTGACGTGCCGCTGACGTTGGAAATTTTAGCCGACCCGGATCAAGTCGCGGCGGCTATCGGCAAGCAAAAGCCCGCATGGGAGCCCGGCACACGACATGGCTATCACGGCATTTCGCTTGGCTGGTACGAGAGCGAACTCATCCGGCGCGTAGACCCCAAAAAGCGCACCATCGGACAATATTTCCGTGATGAAATCGCAAAACCGCTGGATGTCGAATTTTACATCGGCCTGCCCGATGACGTTCCTGATTCGCGCGTCGCCCGGTTGGATGCTTACAAAAAGTGGCAGCTCCTATTCAACATGAACAAGATGCCGCGTGAATTTGTGATGCGTTTCCTCAACCCATTTTCGCTGACGATGAAGACCTTCGCCAATCCAGCCATTATCGGCGAACCCGCAGGTTATAATGAACGCCGTGTGCAGTCGATTGAACTGCCCGCGTCGAACGGTATCGGTCAGGTGCGCGATATGGCGAAGGCCTATAGCGAATTTGCGACCGGCGGCAAAAAGCTCAAACTCAAAAAAGAGACGCTCGAAGCCTTGCACCAGCCCGCCAAGCCCCCTAGCGGCGGACTCGTTGATCTGGTATTGGGCGTCGAGACGGTCTTTGCGCTGGGCTATGCCAAACCCTTCCCCAAATTCAAATTCGGGTTGGACAACAAGGCGTTCGGGACGCCGGGCGCGGGTGGCTCGTTCTGCTTTGCCGACCCGACTGCACAAATCGGCTTTGCCTATGGCATGAACAAAACCGGGTTCTATCTGTGGGACGACCCGCGCGAAAAATCCCTGCGGGATGCGGTCTACAAGTGCATTAAGACCTAGAATCAAAGACGGGTAGGGGCATCGCGTCACGATGTCCCATCAGCACCATCACACCATGCCATCTGTACCCGCGCCGCAAATCAACGCGCACACATTTTGATTGGGCTGCACGGTGACCTTACCCGTCATCAACGCCGCGATACTCGCTGCCGCGCTCAATTCCGCGCCGACGCCAAGTTCAAACCACAACCACTGTGCCGCTATCGTCATTTCTTCATCCGTGACCAGCACAATGTCATCGACAGTGCGTTCAATGTGCTCAAAGTTGATGGATTCGCTTTTGCGTGGTGCGAGGGTCGTCGCTCTGGTGGTGATGGCGTCCAATTCCACCAGATGCCCGGCTTTGCGACTTGCATACAGCGTCGGCGCGCCGGTCGCTTCAATGCCGATGAGCGTGACATCCGGCTTCAGTGCTTTGAGGACTGTCCCGATGCCGCTGATAAGCCCGCCACCACCAATCGCCACCAGCAGCACATCGACATCGGGCAAATCTTCGAGGATTTCCAGTCCGACTGTGCCCTGTCCGGCGATGACCAGCGGGTCTGCAAAGGGATGAAAATAGGCCAGATTCTGTGATTCCGCCGCTGCCAGCGCCGCGCGATTGGAATCGTCCCACACATCGCCCTCAAAAATGACCTGCGCGTCCCACGCCTGGAGTTTGTGCGCTTTGTGTTTGGGCGTATTATGCGGCAGATAAATCGTCACCGGGCACTGCGCCATCCAGCCCGCATAGGCCACACCCAAACCATGATTCCCGCCCGACGCGGCGATAATCCCGCGTTCGACCTGCTCACGGGGCAGACTGTACAACTTGTTACTCGCGCCACGCGCCTTAAACGAACCGATAACCTGTGTGCATTCCAGTTTGAGCGTTAAACGGGCTTCCGTAATCGGTTGTTTGACCGGGTGTGCGGCAATCATCGGTGTGCGCCGAACGTGGCCTGTAATCCGTTCGCGCGCGGCATGAACATCGGCTAACGTCACCATCTATTTATCCCATCTCGCAAGATGACGATGACAATACATCGCGCCTACGATACATCGCTTTCACGGCATTTGCGAGTGGCGTGGTTCTATTCAGCCGACAGCCCGTAACAACCTTCGACCCGTTCTTTGAGACTCTGGGCGAAGCGTGCGGCAGGCGCACCATCCACAATATCATGGTCGATGCTGATAGTGATGGACAAATACTCACGATTGAGCAACTGCCCATCCACCAGCATCGGACGCTGGCGATACCACCCACCGTTAGACCTATGGTGTGCAGCGGTAAAAAGCCAATGCCCCAGCCTCCGCCCTGTGCGAACATGCCCACCGATGTCAGCATCACAGTGCCCGCGATTCGTTTCAAACGCTGTGGGTTCAGCAGCAGCAGTCGAAAAAACAGCATCCGCACGACCTGCGGCACATAGACCCCGACCCGTGCCATCACGCCGGATTGCTGTTCGCTGGTTGCGGGCTGCGTCTGCACACGGCGGATCTCATCGTGAATTTCGCGGAAGGATTTGCGATTGGCGGCGCGAATCACATGCGGGAAGGCGACGCCGTTGGTTTCGGCTTCAATCATCACGCCGACATCCACGTCGTCAAACACAATCAACTGGTTGCGCCAGTTGCGATAGGCATTCACATGGGGATGCTCAACCGCAGCCCGCGCCAGACAACTCGCCAGAAACGCGGTGAACGACAGGGTTTCGCCCGTGCGCGCTTTGTGATTGCGGATGAATTCGCGCGCGCCTGTGACATCCAATTCAACCAATCCGGGAATCCAGTCGTCCCGCATCGGTGACCAGACGCCGCGCCACCGGAATTGACTCGACACGATAACCGTCTGCATTATCTGCCATACCCTTGCCTCAACGCATCTCACGCCACAGCGTTCTATCCCACATTGGCGGGACATGACTCCATTATCAGGGATGGTGTGCAGTTGAATGAGTCGAATATGTCACCGTCTACCGTGTCATCCCTCACATTACGGAATTTTAATCGGTTCATGTCAAAATCTGCCGGACAGTCTCGCCATCGACATTGCCACCGCTGACGACAATCGCCGTCGGTGTGTCCTCTGCCGGGATGATGTGGTGCAGCATTGCCGCAATACCCACCGCGCCGCCGCCTTCTATCAACCAGCCCTGTTCATCCAGCATCCAGCGCATGGCAGCGGCAATCTGTTCCTCACTGACGAGCACAATGTCATCGACGACCTGTTTTGCCAGGGGGATGGTGATGCTGCCG
>CAZTLI010000028.1:0-22675 GCA_964614375.1 uncultured Anaerolineaceae bacterium | reverse complement strand
GTCACCCCACTCACCACCGCTGCCGGTCGTCCCATATCGAGCACGGCATTGGCGCTGGGAATGTCCCGCCTTGTGGATGTATCCGACAGAATATCAGTAATGAGATAGCCCAACTCTGGCAGGATGATGTTCGTCCGATTCAATTGGATTTGCTCGTTATCATAATCCCACAGCACAGTGCCATCGGGCGCTTCTATACGCAGCACGGCAATCGGGTCGCGGGTACGATAACCGGGCTGGATAGGTTCGGTTGGGAAACCGGGCAAATCATGCAGCGATGCAAAGACGGTGTAGGCATAGCTCATATCAAGTAAAGACACAGCACCGCCGCTTTGCAGCAGCGAAATATCATAGCGTCCATCGGACAGGCTGTTGATACCCATCGCATGGGCTGAAACCAGGATATTATTGATACGCTGGCTGTCTGCGACTTCAAATGCGGGCGGCACAAGCCATGCCCCCATCGCATCCCGCAAATTCAAGGGGCCGCGATATTCACCATCCGGGTTAGTTGGTTGGAAGATTGTCCCCTCATTGGGGCCGGGGAAGGGCATTGGAATATCGAGCACCATCGTCGCGGGTGTATACAGTGCCGAACGGAAACCCTCAAAATAGACAAACGGTTGTAATGTCACACCCGGCTGATAACTCACATCAGTTGCAGGGCCAATCATCGTCAAAATTTCGCCGCTATGCACATCCAGAACGACAATAGATGGGTTGTCGGGCGGTAGGGCTAACGCTGTGCCCGTCGAGTCGGGAAGATAGACGAGGCTGATACACTGCCCGCCGCTTAGCGTGGTCTGGGACACGGCTTGACCCGCGAGACTCGCCGTATGAATACGCACCACACATTCTGTCTGCTCATAGAGGTCATAGTCGAGTGTGGTGGTGATAGTCAACCCGCCGCGCGCCACCAATCCCGCGCCATCCAGCCCTAACCAATCAAGGATATTTTCAGCTTGTCGTCGGGCATAAATCGAAAAATCCGGCGCAATCATGGGCAGTTGGGCCGGGTCTTGAAAAACCGTCGTCACACGTCCATCGGCTTCTTGAAATTCAGCCTGTGTAATCAAGCCCGCGCCCAGCATCCGCCGCAGCAGTTCAGACTGCCGTCCGCGCGCCGCCGTGATATTGTCAAAGGGGTTGAATTGTGGGGCAGTTGGAATCGCCGCCAGCAGCGCCACTTCGTCTAAGGTCAATTCCTGTGCCGACTTGCCGAAGTATACCTGTGCCGCTGCATCTATCCCATAGGCATCGCTGCCATAATAGTTGGTGTTGAGATGCCATTCCAGGACCTCGCGCGGTGGATACTGGCGATTGATTTCGGTCACCAGCACCATTTCTAGCAAGGGGCGGTCGATCCATGTGCTGCCGATGCGGGGTAACAAGGCGTTCCGCACCAGACGCGACGTAATGGACGAACCGCCGCGTACTTCTGTGCCCAGAATATAGCTCCACATGCCGCTGAGGGTGCGAATCGGGTCATAATGGCTGGTGGATAGAAAATTCTCATCTTCGGAAATGAGGGTGGCATCCACAACATAACGGGGCAGTTCGTCGAGCGTCACCCAGCGGCGCTGGTCGCCAAGCGGGTCTTCCACGGAAAATAGCAGGCGCTGCCCATCGCGGTCATAGAGCCGTGTGGGGCCAACCACCGGCGATAACAGCGTCGTTTCTTGCGGTAAGGGTAGATAAGCCGATGCCGAGACATAAACCACCGCCGCGCCACCCAATAACACCCCCAGCGGCCCCACCACCGCGAACAGGATCATCCCCGCGATGAGCAAGTTCCACAAACGGGTGCGGGCTTTGGCCTGTTTGATGCGTGATTTGCGTTCACGCCGCCGCCGGATGAGATGTGGGATTGATGCCACAGCAGCCTATCCTGATTACCTGTTTTCAGTTTCACAGTGTATGTGTTTCATCGGTAATGTGCAAATGGAATCGACACTGGTGCAGTCCATTATCAAGGTTTCTGATGGTTTGACAATAGCAGGTGTCGAGGGTTTAGACAGATGCGAGAAGCAATTTCAGGCAGCTTGGGTGACGAAAGTAGTACCTTGCTCCCAAAATCGAACAAGGTCAATCGAGTGGGGACTATGGAAACAGACTGCGATAACAGCCCGTCTCCAGAGTTGCGATCATGAGCGCCTTGTCACCCTCTGTCATCGAGCCATGCTAGAGCAGCTTCTACTGTGGTGAAGACTTGCATCCATAAACCATACGTATGAAGAGTCTCGATTAGGGGCGTAAGACTCCCTGCTGCATAAAGGTCTTGTGGCACAACATTGGCCCAATATTTCCAGCCCGCATTAATCGTTCGTGGATTCCAGTCTTGTTTTCCCCACGCCACCATCTCTTCCGGCAGCGGGCCGTTTTTGCGATCATCGGATAACCATTTGGTGACACCATACCGGATGAGCGCATCTGTTCCTGCATTGAGTGCATCCTTGAGGATGTCGATCTGACCAATCCCGATTGGCTGATGAACGGTGTGCTGTATCAGTTTGTGGTCCGGGTTATATTGGACGGTGATGTAATCGCTCGAATAGATTTGAATTATTGACACGGTGAAGTCTCCTCAATTGTTCTCTGTGCTGCTTAATAATACGACACAATGTAATGCGGACGACCTTTAGGAAATGAGTTTATGCGGGGTTGGCGGTGAATTTTACTTAATTTCAAAAGAAATGAAGTGTTGATACAGATGATAGATTTTGCGCTTCGACTACTGTGCGACGCTGACGACAAATATATCCAGCGCAAGGCGCGGTTCGATGCGTCCGGTTTTCATTTGCACATCGTATGCTTGCAGGCGGCGGTAAATGTGGTCTAACTGTTCGACGGTGAAACTGCGCGACAGCCGTGAAAATTTGTCGGCTTCAAAGGCCGTTCGCACGCCAATGGTCTCCCGTACCGACGCGGGACTGCCACCCATTGCCAGATGTTCACGCGCCAGCAGCAGCAAACGGAACTGCCGCACAATCATCCCGAAGAGGCCAAAGCCGGGGTCGCGCGGGTCGGCATCCAGAATCTGGTGCATGAGCTTAAGCGCGATTTTGCCCTGCCCGCGCGCGATGGCATCGACCATATTGAAAATGCTGGCTTCGGGCACATACGGCGTCAAAACAGCGACATCTCGTTCAGCGATAGCTTGCCCCGCATCTACGTAACTGACCAATTTGATGAGTTCGTTATCGGCCCGGCGTAAATCGCCACCGGTCACTTCCGCCAGCGCATGGGCGGCGCGCAGCTCAATTTCAGCGCCATATTCACGCGCCCGACTGACGATCCAGTTGGTGGGGTCTTTGGGTTTGCTGAAGTGTTTGCTATATCCGCGGTCGTGACTGTTCGCCAGTTTGACGATTTTGCTATCCGAACGCAGATTGTCATGTTCCATCAAAACCAATCGGGCGTGGTCGGGCAGGTCGGGTAACGCTTCGAGGAGCTGCTCCATCGCTTTTTTACCCGTTTCACCTGCACCTTTGCGCGTGATATGGCTGACCAATCCCCTGACCAGCACTAAACGCCGATCACACAGGAACGGGAACGCACTCACGGCGCTGACCACTTCGCCAATCGAGACCTGTTCACCATCCAGGTCAGTGGTATTGAGTTCACCGTTGGGCTGGTCTTTCATACTGGCGCGCATTTTGGCGACGGCTTCATCAATACTCAGTGAATCATCGCCATATAACAGATAAAAAGTCGGAGTATCGCTCATGGGTTACTGACGTGTGTTAACGCGATGGACAGTAATAGGCCCACCGCCAAAGGGCAGACGGATGTGGTGTCGGGTAATCGCCACGATGTCCATATCGCCGGGGTCGCCTTCGGTGGTGATGTGCTTTTGCAGCGACATGCCCAATGGCTGCGCGACCAGCGTCGTCATAATCATCAGCAGCATAATCGTGGGGATGCGATCCCAGATGCGTTTATTGCGGGCGAGGCCAACGAGCGCGACCAGCGTATGCAGCGCGCCCGCCGTAACCAGATTCGTGCCACAGTTGGGATGCACCGCCAGATTATGTTCGCCTCGTTTCATCCGCGTTAGGGCTTCGTATGCCGCGATCTGGACTTTCTCGGTTGGCACTTCACCAAACAGCACAAAGCCACTATCCGAACTGCGTCCAGACAGCCGATAGCCGCCCATGCGCGTCAGGATATGAATCGTCGCATGTTCCAGACCGTGATTGCGACGGGTACGACGCACATACGGGAAATGCAGCAGCGGTTGAGAATAGGCCGCGAATCGTTCTATCACAGCGGTGTTCCTTATCTAACCAAAACGGATATGGTCACTGTAGCACATCTATGTCCAACTGCAAACCGATGTTTCTCACACGACTATCCAAAGACGATGACGCGAACGACATTCTATATTACAATAGGGACGTTGTATCGAGAATAATCGTTTGCTGCACCCACAAAGGACGTGTTGTTATGCAACGTTTAGTGCGCGAGATGCCGCGATATGGCCTGCTGCTGGTCATGTTGTTGATGGTCATGCCGGTAGCTGCTCAGACCAGCGCAGTGCTGACGGTGACGCCGCCTGCCGCGCCTGCCGGGAGCATCTTCGAGATTGATGTGACTGGATTGGATGCCGGAACAGAGGTCGTGGTCACACTGCTCTCCACCGCATCTGGCGAAACCGTGGCTGAGTTGGACGCCTCTGCCGACAGTGCGGGTACAGCACAGGTGACGTTCGATTCCCTGCGGTCTGTCGCGCCCGGTCTCTATCTCGCGAGTGCGCGCACCAGGGATGATGTGGTCGTGGCGCAAACGGTATTTACGATTGGCGCGCCCGAATCGCGTGACCTCATCCTGACGGTAACTCCTGAGCTGACAACCCCCAACATCGCGCACGATGTTTCTGTTCGCGGGTTGGATAATGCTGAACCCGTAGAAATTACGATTACGCTTGACGCTGAAACTGTCGTAAGCGACACCTATACAGCGGATGAAGCCGGCACAGTCGCATTTGCCCTCGATACAGGTGAATATGCACCCGGCACATACATTGTGACCGCCAGCGCCATGGAATCAACCGCTGAAGTCACGTTTATTCTCGAACCGCGCGAAATTGGCCTGACCGTTGAGCCACAGACCGTCTATCAAGGACAACCCTTCACCATTACTGTCACGGACTTAGAACCGGGCGAACAGGTCGATATTACACTTTACGATGGCAGTGTCGCATTCACACAATTCCTGACAGCAGACGATTCCGGGGTAGCGACCGGGGATGTGACCTTTAGCGTCGATGACCCTATCGGCGTGTATACGGTCACAGCCGTTGTGGTTGCTGCTCAAGCCCAAACGGAACTGACGGTTGATCCGCGGGCGCTGGAGGTGAGCGTCACCCCTGTGGAAGGCGCAGTGGGAACAGAATTTGCTTTCAGCGTATCGGGTGCTTTAGCAGATGAAGTGGTGACTGTTGCGGTTAGTCGAGACGGAGAAACCGTCTACAGCAATACATTTGTCGCTGATGGTGAAAATCCGGTTGAATTTAATCTCTTCAGCACCAGCCCGAACGATGTCGGTGAATATGTCGTGACCGCCACTATAGAAGTCGGCGCGACAGACAGCGCCACTCTCGCAGTCACCGGGCCGGTACGGAATCCCCAATTAACCGTTCGCCCCGAAGCCGCCCGCGCGAGTTCACAGTTCACCTTTGTTGTGGCGGATGTCGAACCCGGTAGTGAAGTGACGCTCGATTTTGTGTTTGATGATGTGGTGGTATTCACTACCTCACGGATTGCGACGCGCAGCGGGACGGCGACCTTTGTCATCAACAGCAGCCGCGATGATGGCGTGGGCGATTACACCGTCAATGCCCTTGTCGATGGTGAAACGATTGCAACCGGGAATTTCACGCTGCAAGCGCCGCCGCCCTTATTGGGCGTTTCGGTTGATCCTGAATCGGGCGAAGCGGGCACAGCGCACATGATTACAATAGACAATGCCCATCCCGGCAGCGATGTGAGTGTGGTGATTACGCTGGATGATGATATTGCCTACAGCCGTACCTTCACTGCCGCTGATGATGGGACTGTGAATTTTAGTGTATATAGCAGCAGCGCCGATGCACCGGGCACCTATACCGTGACCGCATCCGCAGCAGATACCGTACCCGGCAGCGCCGAACTGGTCATCGAAGGCACAGCGCTCGCCCCGGAAATGACCATTGTCCCAACAGAAGCTACACAGGGAGGGACAATCACCGTACTGCTTCGTAATGTCGAACCCGGCGCAGATGTGACACTCGATTTCATGTTTGATGACGAAACGGTATTCACCACCACACGCCCCGCCAATCGTAATGGTGTGGCATCATTCCCGATTACCACCAATTTGACCGACGCACCGGGGGACTACAGCGTGAGCGCCAGTGTAAACGGCGAAACGGTAGCGGACGGTATATTCTCTCTTGCTGAACGTCCGCGTGACCTCGTTTTGCGGGTGAGTCCAACCGAGGCTGTTGTTGGCACAGAGCACGTCATCACCGTAACCGGTTTATCCGCCAACGAAACCGTCACGATTGACATCACCCACAATGGCGAAAATGTTTACAACAATACATTCACCACCGATGAGAATGGGCGGGTGCAGGTCAGCGTCTTTAGCGACAGTGACGATGAACCCGGCACCTATGCGGTTGTAGCCACGACACCCGACGGTCAGGTCGAAACGGTTGAATTGACCATTACCGCCATCGTCTATAATCCCGAAGTCACTGTCACACCCGGCGCGGGCGCGCAAGGCACAACGTTTACTATCACGGTGGCCGATGTTGAACCGGGCGCGCGGGTGGTGCTGGATTTTATCTATGATGGGGCGGCGGTTTATAACACATCACGTATCGCCAACAGCAATGGTATGGCCTCATTTGCCATTACCAGTGACACCACCGACTCGCCGGGTACATATATGGTTCGGGTGAGTGTGAGCGAAGTCAGTGTCGCCGAGACCAGCTTTGAAATCACGTCTGCCGAAGCGCCCCGCCCAACGGATGTGACGATTGCGATTGACCCCGCTGCCGGCATACAGGGCACACGGCACAGCGTCACCGTCACTGGTTTACCCGCGGGCAGCAGCGGCGTATTGGATGTGGTGTTTGCTGGTGCATCTGTGTTTTCGACTGAATTTACAGCCGATGCAAGTGGGACATACACCACCGGACTGGTGACAGATGCAAGTGATTCCAATGGTGTCTATACCGTCAACATCGTGCTCGATGGTGAAATTGTTGCCAGCGGCGATTTTGCAGTCGGCGGGGATGTAGAGCCGCCTGTACCAACGGGCAACATGAGTATCACACCCGCGTCGGGGCCGCGCGGCACAAATCACGCGATTGAAGTGCGTGGTTTGCAACCGGGTGCTGCGGTGACATTGGACATCGCGTTTAATGGCCAGTCGGTCTTTAGTACCACAGGCACAGCCGGGAACGATGGTATTTTCACCTTTAGCGTCGTGAGCGAGGCCAGCGACCCGGCAGGAACATATACAATCACCGCCACAGTCGGCGGGGAAGTGGTCGGCAGCAGCGAGTTGACGATTACGGAAGAGGGCGCACAACCGCCAACACCCACAGGCGCTGTCGTCATGACCATCACGCCCACCGCCGGGGCAATTGGCACGACGCACAATGTCGAAATCACGGGCTTGGCGCCGGATACCACTGTGACTGTGGATGTCGTGTTTGAAGGCACAATCGTCTACAGCAATAACTATCCGACGGATGAAAATGGCGTGGCATTCGTCCGTCTGCAAACCGAAGCGGGCGACCAACCCGGTCTGTATGTCGTTGTCGTGCGGCAGGCTGGTGAAATTGTCGTCACGAGTGAGCTTGTTATCGAAGGCGATGCTGTCTCTGTACCGCAGGCCGAGATTTTCATCACGCCTGCTGAAGGCCCCAATGGAACGACCTATCATGTGGAAGTGCGCGGCCTGGAACCCGATTCAACGATTACGCTGGTCGTCTCTTACGATGGCACAGCCGTATTTAGCAATACCTATACAGCCAACGCGGAAGGTATCGCCGTCGCTGAACTGGTGAGTGAAGCCAGCGACCCGGCAGGCACGTATACTGTCGATGCGGTATTGGGCGATGAAGTGATTGCCAGCGGTGCATTTGCCATTACCGATGGTGGTGGGCCGTCTGCCGTCCAGATGACAATTACACCGGATAGCGGCCCGGTTGGAACACGACACGTCGTCGAAATCACCGGATTGCAACCCGACTCAACAGTACGCCTGAATGTGACATTTGAAGGCCGGGTACTGTTCAGCGGCGATTACCCAGCCAGCAGCGAGGGCGTAGCGACTGTTGACCTGCAATCCGATGCCAGTGATGTGCCCGGTTCGGTCTATACCGTTGACGCGGTAGTCAATGATCAAATCGTCGCCAGTGCCGAATTGACGATTACGGATGATAGCGTTCAACCGCCAGCGGCGGTGGAAGTTACAGTCAATCCCCCCGGCGGCCCCATCGGGACGACACACGAAGTCCGTGTTGTGGGTTTGCAGCCAAACGCACAGGTCACGCTGCAAGTGCTGGATGGAGACCGGGTGCTGTTCGAGAATACCTATACCGCCGACGATAGCGGTATGCTGGTCGTTCCTTTAGTGACAGACGACACCGACAGACCCAACGCGGTGTACGTCGTGAATGTCCTTGTCGGTGGTCAGGTGGTCGGCAGCGGAGAACTCGCGATTGAAGGCGATGCCGTACAACCCACAGAGGTCGTGGTGATGGTCGAACCTGCCAGCGGCCCCATCGGGACGGCTCATATTGTGACGATAACAGGTCTTGAACCCAATTCCGCGGCGACGTTAGAAGTGGTCTATGAAGGGCGCGTCCTGTTGGAGACCAGTGGCACAGCCAGCGACCTCGGCAGTTGGATGGTCAATCTTATTACAGACGAAACCGACACGCCGGGCGCGACCTACACAATCAACGTCCGCGTAGGTGGGCAGGTAGCAGGTCGTGCTGAATTAACTATCACCGATGGTGATGTGCAACCGCCGTCTGCTGCCACAATGACCATTACACCAGAGAGTGGGCCAGTCGGCACGATTCATAACGTGATGATTGTCGGTGCGCCGCCCAATACAACGATCAACATCGACGTGCAGTTCAATGGGCAGAGTGTCTATAACGCCGATTATGAGACCAATCCCAACGGTGTGCTGCAATTCCGTCTGGAAAGTGAAGCGACAGACCCGCCGGGATCGTATGCCGTTGTAGCAACGATTGATGGGATGGTTATCGCCCGCACTACACTGGTTGTCACACAAATCGCGACGGGTAATGTCACCGTGAGTCCAGCGGAAGGCCCAATTGGGTCGAATCACGATATTGTGGTGACCGGGCTGGAAGCCGGGCAGCAGGTGACGATTAGCATTGTCTTTGCCGATACGGGCGAAGAGGTCTACAGCACGACTCGCGCAGCCAATGATAATGGCGCGGTAGTCGTCACCATTTTCACCGAAGCAGGCGACGCACCCGGCGTCTATACAGTCACAGTGGCGTCGGCAGGCGGCGTTATTGGTCAAGCCGGATTTGTCGCGCTGGAAGCCCAACCGCCTGTATTG
Source organism: uncultured Anaerolineaceae bacterium (assembly GCA_964614375.1). Classification (GTDB taxonomy): domain Bacteria; phylum Chloroflexota; class Anaerolineae; order Aggregatilineales; family Phototrophicaceae; genus CAZTLI01. The sequence goes on along the minus strand of CAZTLI010000028.1, from coordinate 13,075 downwards.
GGTGGCAATGGTGATGGGGGCACACCGACACCCGCCACAGGCACACCCATAGCGCCCGGCGATGTTCTCACAGATGAATTGACGGACGCTGAACCCGCTGCGCTCTATAGTTTTGAAGGGCAAGCGGGACAGACCGTGACGATTACAATGGAATCGACTGTTTTTGATAGTTATCTGGTGCTGTTGGGTGTGGATGGCAATCCTGTAGCAGAAGATGACGATAGCGCCGGCGACTTAAATGCCCAAATCCGGCATACACTGGCTGAGGACGGCACATACACCATTATCGCGACCAGCCTGCTCTATTCACAAACAAATGGCGAACGCTATAGCGTCGGTGAATTCACGGTGACGTTCGCGACTTCAGAAGTTGGCCCCACGCCCACACCTGACGCGCCCGACACGAACATACCGTATGAAGCGGTGATAGGCGTCGATGAAAGCATCACGGGCGGAGTCACACCCGATGAACCGACAGTCACCTATGCCTTTGTGGGCGAAGCCGGACAGAGCATCTTGATTTCGTTGACATCCAGTGATTTTGATACCTATCTCATCTTGCAGGATGCAGACGGCAATGAATTGACTTTCAACGATGACGGTGGACAGGGTTTGAACTCGCTCATTGGGCCATACATCATCCCCGAAGATGGCACGTATCTCATTGTGGCGACCAGTTTTTCACAGCGCACAGGTGGCACGGCGCAATTCAGCGGCCAATTCGAGCTAACGGTTATCGGTAATGAAGTCCGCCGAATCGAATATGGCATGGTCATTACCAGTGAGCTAGAGGGCGGCATCCCATTTGAAAATTATAGCTTTGTCGGCCAAGCGGGTGATACCATCAGTATTTCGCTGGAAACGGGCGCCTTCTTCAGCTATATCAACATCGCCACGGCCAGCAATCCGACATCACCGATTGCCGTCTATGACTCGACCTTTACATCGGAACGCCGCAGTTCCCAGATTGGCCCCTTCACATTGCCAGACACGGGCGAATACATCATCACCGCAGGCGGTTATACCGATAATGGCGGCGGGTCATACACGCTGCGATTGGATCGGGTGACGATAGAACCAATTGCGTATGCAGACTCGTTCGAGGTCGAATTCACCGAATCGGATCAGGTCTTCTACTTCAGCTTCAATGGCGAGGCGGGCGATGTCATCAACATCATTGTCGATAGCGATAGCACGATTGATACCAGTTTGCAACTGACATTCCCCGATGGTGAAACCCTGTTTGATGATGATGGTGGCTCCGGCTTTGACCCTGAATTCAACCAGATTGTGCTGCCCCGCGCTGGCGAATATATCGTGCGGCTGGAAACCTTTACGCGCGGCGAAACAGGCACGGTCACAATGACTTTAGAGCGCAGTGCCGTACCCTCGCTGGATGAAGGGACGCAGCGCATCCGTCTTAACGACAAACAATCGTTGGCAACTGCCGTATTTACAGGTGTTGCTGGCGAGACCGTGCGTTTGACTGTGGCCGTGGTTGCGCCTGATATGGGGCAGCCCACTGTGCGCGTGACCCAGAATGGGCAGACACTGGCAACCGTCTCACTGGCGGACATATCGCGGGTATCCATTGATTTTGAAGTACCCGAAGATGGTGAGGTGCTCATCACCATTGACGACACCGCCCAATCCAACAGCGCCTTTGACCTGTCACTGGAACGCTTACCATAGCGAATACCACAATAGCCTATAAAAAAGGGCGGCTCAGGTCGCTCTTTTTGATTCCTGGATAGTAAAATCAGGTGACTGCTTGTGTGAGGACGATAAAACGGGGCACGCCAGTGAACAGTGCCCCGAAATGGGTTTTGCTGTGATGGTAAAATTTAAAGAATCTGGTCGAGGAATTCCTGTGTACGTGGATGATGCTCGACATCCGCGCGGAAGAAGTGTTCCGGCTCACCCTGTTCCACAATCCGTCCATGATCGAAGAAGACCACACGATCTGCCACTTCACGCGCGAAGCCCATTTCATGTGTGACCACGAGCATGGTCATACCGCTGTAGGCCAATTCTTTCATCGCGTCCAGCACTTCTTTAATCATTTCCGGGTCTAGCGCCGATGTGGGTTCGTCGAACAGCATGATTTTTGGCTCCATCGCCAGTGCGCGGGCAATCGCCACGCGCTGCTGCTGACCACCAGAAAGCTGACCGGGATACTTAAAGGCTTGTTCCGGGATGCCGACACGTTTCAACAGTTCCATTGCCTTTTCTTCAGCTTTTTCGCGGGGCCAATGGCGAACCTTCTGTGGGGCGAGGGCGACGTTATCTAGCACGGTCAGGTGCGGGAACAGGTTAAACTGCTGGAATACCATCCCGATTTCGCGGCGGATTTCGGCAATATTGCGTACATCGTGTCCCATCTCGATGCCATCAATGATAATTTTGCCTTCTTGATGTTCCTCAAGGCGATTGAGGCAGCGAATGTAGGTTGATTTGCCCGAACCGGATGGCCCAATGATGACGACCACTTCTTGCGGCTGCACGGTCATAGATACATCACGCAGCACATGGAATTCACCGAACCATTTGTTGACATTCTCACAAACGATAATCGGCTCTTCCTCCATGCGGACACTGGTTCGTCTGACTTTTACTGGTGCTTCTTGCATTTCTTGATCAGTCATGATGTGTTCCTTTACACACTAAATCCGGCGAGCCATGGCTGCACCCGCGCCACTTTCTTCTACACGGCGGCTGATGTAGGACATGACGTAACTGAAGACGAAGTAAATGATGGCGATGAACAGGAAGGTTTCGCGGCGGCGTCCGATGTATTCCGCCTGTGAAACGACGCTCTGCGCCACACCCGTGAGATCAATCAAGCCGACGATAATCACCAGCGACGTGTCCTTGAACAGGGAGATGAACTGCCCGACCAGCGCCGGAATCACCGCCCGCAGCGCCTGGGGCAGCAAGATGAACAGCGTGGACTGCCAATTGCTGAGGCCAAGTGCCTTTGCCGCTTCTTCTTGTCCCGGGGGGATAGATTGCAACCCCCCGCGCACATTCTCAGCGAGATAGGCCGCGCTAAACAGGGTGATACCAATCATCGCGCGGATGACATTATCGACGGTCGATAGCTGCGGATTGACCAGCGGCACGAGTAACTGCGCCATGAACAGCACCGTAACCAACGGCACACCGCGCACAAGCTCGATATAGGTCACGCACGCCCATTTTACAACAGGTAGACTACTGCGGCGTCCCAGTGCCAGTAACAGACCTATCGGGAAGGACGCGATAATACTGACGACCGTTAGCTGCATCGTGAGCATGAGGCCGCCCCATTTGCGCGTGTCGCTGGTGGGGAAAAGGTTACCTTCGGGCACAGTGATAAATCCACCCTCAGCACCCGCACGCAGCAGCAGCGGAATGAGCGCAAGCGCCACAACCCAGACCGCCGCCATCCCGCCAAGCAGCATAGTGCCGCGTGATTGCCAATGGGTGCGGTTGTTTTCGCCGCGTTCGCGCATATACAGCAACCCAAACGACAGGAACACCGCCCACAACACGAGGTCAAAGCCGCCCGACAGCCCGCTAGCGCCGAGCCATTGCAAACTAAGTAAAATCAGGCCAATGCCGAACCAGTGGGTATTCAAGCGCACCTGCCCGACAAAGAACATGAAAATCACCCATAGGGCATAGCTCACCAGCGGCAGAATGTCAGTAATTTGAGTGCGTGTTGCGGCGTCCGTCGTGAAGCGGTCTAGCAGCAGTGGCAGCGCGACAATCGCCAGTACCCACAGTGTAAGGCTGCCTAAGAAACCCAGTCGTCGGACTTCAAAATCAAAATTGCGGCGAAGATTATCGCCCACGACGGCTGCAACCAATCCCACTATTGCCACCGTCACCCAGATTGCAAGCTGCGCTAACACATCGCTGTTGATGAATTCGCCATTCCAGATGAAGCTGGTGATATGGGGTTGGGCGACTGCGAGCAGGCCGCCTAGAACCATCAAACCATAGCCGATACTGTTGTTGGTGAGGGCAACGCCAACGAAGAAGATGATTCCCAGCCATAGCAACCCACCAACAAAATTGCCGACATCTTCGCCAGACAGATTGGGGATACCTGCCGCTAAGTACAGCATCGCGGGCGGGAACAAGCCCCACATGCCCATGAGCAGATTGGTGAAATCGCCCTGTGCCTCTTCGCCCGGGTTTGACCGATTCATGGCCTCGATAAGCTGCCATGCCAGCACGACGGCTGCCACGAAAATGCCGATTTTGAGCACAATCGCCATGATCCCCGCAGCAGGCGCAAACCCCAGGTCGCCATTCACCGGGCCGAAGTAGAACAAGACAGGCAGTATTGGCGCGAGTGCCAATGCCAGCAGTGTCAATTGCCCGACGGGCGATTTAAAGCGGCTGTTTTCGCCAGAACGATGGGCCAGCGCATAACCCACGACATATCCCCAGATAACGACAAGAATGGATGGGAAGAGGGCACGTTCCACAATTCGCAAAAAGGGCGCGAGGAAATGGCGCAGGAAACCAGACAATGTGCGGTCACCCCGGAACTGATTGTCCGTCAGCAACACCATCGGCACATCTGTGCCATCAATATTGGGGCGGGTCTCGTCAACCGAAAAACTGCTGTCGGTGATGAGTTCATAGGTGAACTGATTATTGCCCAAATCGCGCACAACCAGCGGGTCGATGCCGCGTGTTTGCAGCAGGGCAACACCTTCGCCCTCTGTCACAACTTTGCGGATGACATACCAGCCATCTGCCGGAAGGGTCACTTCCAGCGGCGCAGAAGTGGCTGTGAGCACGGCTGCACCGATGACTTCCAGCGTTTGCCCATCCAGAATCTCGACAGTGACACTGACCTCGTTCACGGAATAGGTCGGGATGATTTCCGGTGGTGTGAGCAATGTTGCAAATTCGTCTGTCAGTTCGGTGACCGCGGCTTCAGGGAGGTTGGTTTGCAGCATTGCGACAATTTCATCGACTCGTGCCTCGCCCGCTTCATCCAGATTAGCCGTGCGCGTGAGAGTGCGTACTTCGGTCAGGAGGCGTACCCGCTGGCTATCGGTGAGTGTGTCGCCCGCCAGCAAGTGGGCAATTTCGCGAGAACGCTGCGCTCTTTCGAGACGACTAGCAGAGGCGTTGGCGATAGTTGTCGAGGCGCGATCCGTGAAACCATCCAAACTGGCGATAGATTCCTCGTCGGCAGAAGCGGCAGTGCCTATCTGCACCGAGACCACGGTATTTGCTGGCGCGATAAAGGCCAGTTCGTTTTGGGCACTAATCGTTTCCGCACGGTCAATAATTTCAACATTGCCCGCCGCTAAAAAGGCCGATGGTGGGGATACAGAGGTGTCAATGACAAAGGGCAGCACCGCAAACAAAATAACCACCACCCCTGCCACAATTGCCAGCATCCGTGCCGAACGCCGTGCCCAGCGTGACAGACTCATGCCGACAAGGAAAAAGGCGATGAGCACCGTCAGCGCGACCCGCCATTCAAATTGCAGGTCGAGACGATCAACCGTGAAACGCCGGATATTGTTGTTAATCACGAACCAGTTGGCCTGTGAAGTTGACCATGTAAGCAGCGAGACAATCGCGGCAATCGCAAGCAATGTAGCGAGGATGGTCACGACAATATCAAACGGCGACCTGAACAAATTCTGCCGCATCCATGCCAGCACACCGACTTCTAATCGTGGCGGGGGCTTGGTCTCGGGTTCATCGTAATTGATGGCGGCTCTGTAAGTGTGATCTTGTTCTGTCATCGTCTTTTACCTCGTCACCAGTTGGAAGCGACTATTGACCCAGTTCATCACCACCGAAATCACCAGACTAATGACCAGATACGACACCATGATGATGATGATGCCCGTGACCGATTGTCCCGATTGGTTAATGACGGTGTTCATCACCTGAAAGATGTCGGTATAGGCTACGGCAATCGCCAGACTGGAATTTTTAGAAAAATTGAGATATTGGTTGGTCATGGGTGGGATGATGACTCGCAGCGCCTGTGGCAAGATAATCAACCGGAGCATTTGTGTGGATGAAAGGCCCAACGCCCGCGCCGCCTCGATTTGTCCACCGGGTACAGCCTGAATGCCCGCCCGCACAATTTCAGCGATAAATGCCGATGTATAGACCACCAATCCCAGGAAGACCGCCAGATAATTCCGCGAGATGGTGATGCCTTCTACAACAGAACTCCCACGCTCATTAAGTTCAGGACGGACATACAGAATAGGCTGGCGACTGCTGCGTAGATGGACATCTAGCGGCAGGGTATTGCTATCGTAGGCTTCTTGAAAACGCACCGTCTCGCCGCTCGCATTGACATACGATTCGGGAGGGCGCTCGATACCAACAAGAACCCAACCAATAAGCGTGAACATCAGGATAGCAGCCAGCGCATAACCACCGCGATTAATCGGACGCCCGGTTTCTTCAGTGACACGTCCGAAGTACACCCACATAATGATCGCCAGTGTGACGCCAATCACGATGAATAAAGACCACAGCGCGAAACGATCAGTCGGCAAGATTGTGCCTGTGACAACGCCCTGCACGCTCAGGATAATGCTGGGGAACACATCAACTCGCATGGTCACACCGGTTGAAAAGCCGATTATTTCCAGCGCAAGAACGACGAGAATCGCTCCCGGCATAATCAACGGTTTCCAGCGTATATCCCCGGACACATTGCGCGACCAGCGCCAAACAGAGAATAAAAACAGGCCATACAAGATGTAATCGCCCACTGGCAAGACTTGCCGTCCTTCCGCCGGGATTTGAATGGCTTGATCCAGGGGCGGAAGCGCGAAAATGACGATAAACAACCACGCAATGATTTGTAAGAGGACTGGCGTGTTCCGCAGGAGTTCGACATACGTGCGCGCCAGTGTGCGAACTAAATAGTTGTTGCTTAAAAGGAAAATACCAAAAAGAATGCCGAGTATCGTTGTCGCAATTAATCCAACACTCACGACCCGGAGTGTATTGACAACCCCTACTTGAAATGCAGCCCAATAGCTGTCGTCAGCCGTATAACCACCGGCATCTGCGAGCGCAAAACTCGCACGGTTGCTTAAAAATCCAAGTTCGGGCGCATTACCCTGTGCCTCCAATGCTGAAACGGTGTCGCCAACAATCTGATTAGCGACCAATACCACCAGTATCACAAAGATAACCTGCGCGATAGTTTGAATGATGCGGATGTCGCGTAGGAAGGCGGGTAACAGGCCGCGATGTGTTTCTTCAAAGTCATTTTTTGATTTTTGCATACAATTCAATCCCCCATTGACCATTGAAAACGCCGGGGCAGGCGATGGCGATAAACAAACAGCGGGATGCTAGATGCACCCTTCGATGCAATGACATCCCGCTGCCAGTTGTTCCAAACTACTGGAACGAATGGTGTTGACTAACGGAATGGTGGTGAGTAGAGCAGGCCACCATTTGTCCACAGGTCATTCACGCCACGTTCCAGACCAAAGACGGTTTCTGGGCCGAGATTACGGTTGAAGATTTCGCCGTAATTACCGACCTGCGTAATGACAGTTACCATGAAGTCATTGGGAATACCCAGATAACCGCCCGCTGTATTTTCACCCAGACCGAGGAACCGCTGGATGTCGGCATTGTCTGTTTCCATGAAATCGCCAATGTTCTGGCTGGTGATACCGAATTCTTCGGCTTGAATCAGGCCGAAGACCGTCCAGCGGATGATGTCGGCGAATTGCGAGTCGCTCTGGGGGCTTAAGGGGCCAAGCGGCTCTTTACTAATTACTTCGGGCAGAATCAGGTTGGAGGCCGGGTCTGCCGAAACTGCTTTGCGCGAGATGAGACCACTCTGGTCAGTGGTGACGGCATCGCACGCACCGGCATCGTAGGCTTCCATCACTGCATCGAAGTCCTGGAAGGTGTTGAGTGTCCAATCGGCATTGTTACGTGCGATGAAGTCGGTGATGTTCAGTTCGGTGGTTGTACCCGCATTGGTGCAGATGGTGATGCTTTCCTGTGCGAGTTCCGCAGCGCTGGTCACACCAAATTCAACTTTCACCATAATACCTTGCCCATCATAGAAGGTGGTTGGGCCAAAGGTCGCGCCCCATTCGGTATCGCGGCTGAGTGTCCACGTCGTGTTACGTGCCATCATATCAATTTCGCCAGAGGCCAGCGCCGTCGGACGTTCGGCAGCCGTCAGTGGGCGGAACGAAACGGCATTGGCATCGCCCAGAACAGCGGCGGCGACTGCGCGGCAAGTGTCGATGTCGAAGCCGACAAATTCACCCGCATCATTAATGAAGCCAAACCCCGGCAGCGTTTGGTTTACCCCACAGATGAGTTCGCCACGATCCAGCACGCGCTGGGTAATCGGGCCAACATCGACCTGTGCAGATACTGTGCCGAACGAAACGACCAGAATCGCTAGTAATATCGCTGCAACTAAGAGTGAGCGTCTACGCATAAGATGTCTCCTTATTTCAAACAAAGGTTGTAATCAAGCCCGACAATACGCAGCAGAGTGCATGGATGGATTTAAATGGAACTATGAATGGACGTATTGCCGACCACACGCAGTCTAACGTAAATTACGACATCTGTCAAAAAATTTTAACGGAATTTAGGCAGTTTGCTGCCGACAGGATCAGCGCCGTCATGCCGCGAAGTTGAAAGAGGCAGGTCTGACAAAAAGGGAGCGCCTGCTCCCTGCTTTCACTAATCTGCATCTTCCGGTTCGGGGATGGTCATTCCTTCTGGCAGGAGTTCCTCTAATTTTTTGCGGATAAGCGCGTGAACTTCGCCCGGTTCTGCATGGCGGCCTAGCTGCTTTTTAGAGAAAATTAAGTCGCCATTAACCACAACTTCAAATGCCCCGCCCTTGCTTGCAATCAACTGCCATGAACGCAGGAAGATTTCAATCGGACGGTCAGAGAGCACGTCGTCCATCAAACTGATGGCACGTTGGGTATATTTTCAAGGCACGCAATATTCAATAGCGATATCCAGTAGGGGGTGCTGCATGAGAATCTCCTTCTTAAACCTATACACTACAACAAGGTCTACTATACCGAATCCCGGAAGGATAACCAAATCTTAAGGTAAGGTTTGTTGTTTATGGCCTAATGCACAGTAAAATGAAGACAGAGTAACACTGCGTTATAGTCGGGAGAGAATCGAAGTGAGTGCGATACAGGAATTATTCAGTGAATATGCGGGAATGCGGGACAATGGTCTCGACTCTAAAGCGGCCTTACGCGCCCTCCGCCCCTATATCGAAACCCTGGGCCAGGACGATAAACAGGAACTGGCGAATCTGTTACGCGCATGGGAAGCGGGAGATATACAATCGCCTGCGATGCAGCGCACACCCCCACCAGCGCCAGCCCCCAATCAGTCCTCTGTGATTAAGCCATTGAAATCCCTCACAGGCTCGGGCAATACGGTGGAGGAGAGCGGCACATGGGTGAGTTGTGTGAATTGTGGCAAAAAGAATCGCGAGGTCGATGTCTTCTGTTATGGGTGCGGGCATATTTTGCAACCGGGTGCAGGTGAACACTCAACCAAACATTTCGCCAACGCGACAGATGACCTGTTCAGCAGCGAGTATTTTGGCCCGGACTCAGTTCTGGTGCTGGAACTGCGGGACGAAGGGCAATTTTTTGAACTCCGTCCACAGCAGCGTGCCCATGAAGTGGTCATCGGACGCAGCACCGGGAACAGCGCCATGATACCCGATGTTGACCTTGCGCCTTTTCGGGGCGAGGAGTTGGGCGTCTCACGTTTACATCTATCGGTCAATTACATCCCCAATGACAACCTCATTCAGGTTTATGATCTGGGAAGCGCCAATGGCACACACATTAATGGGCAGCGGCTGCACCCGAAAGAACGTCGTGTCCTGCGGCATAACGATGAGGTACGGTTAGGGCGCTACATTCTCCGCGTCTACTATAACCATCCCGGACACGAACTGCATTAGTCGCGGCTGCACAGTCGCTAGAAATCACGGGTGGGCAGTCGTTCGCCCGTTTTATTTTGCCCGTAGGGCATCGAGCAGTTGAACAATTTCATCAACGACCATTGTGAACAACGTTTGCATCAATGTATCATCGACTTGATACTGCCCCCCAAAACTCCCGTCCCCTAATTTTGCCTTGACCGTTTGGGGGTCATCGCGATGGGTATCTATGGCGATTGTGGGTTTTTCGGTGGTGGGTGAAGCTGCGACACGATTAAACGGGAAGTTCTCGCCCCAATTGGCATGATTCAATTTGAGATTGTATTCCTGCTCAAACGTTTTGACCGCATGACTGCGCCACCAATCGTACCATGTCAGCCGGCAGTCTGGGACAGCCTGCAAGTGCTCAATCAAGTCAGGTAGCGCATTACCACCGTGCCCGTTAAGGATAAAAATGCGTCTGAAACCTTGTTGGACTAAGCCGGCGACGAGTTCGAGAATGAGTTGTGTATAGGTTTCCGCACGCACGGTCATTGTGCCCGGATAGGCCGCAAAGTATGGGCTAATGCCAAAATTCAACGGCGGTGCAACGAGCACACTTGCGCGTTTGGCGGCGGCATCGGCAAGATGAGTCGGGATGAGGGCATCCGTCAGCAAACTGAGATAGGCGTGCTGCTCGGTTGAACCCAGAATGAGCATGATACGGTTATCCGCTTCGAGATAACGCGCCACATCCATCCAATTTAAATTTTGCAGGTGTATGCGATTCTCTTTCAGGAAACTCAAAACAAAAACCGCGTCGGGGCGGTTTACACAGGATTGGATGATAATCGTCAAATCTTCGGGCTAGTATAACTCAGATTCTTCGATACGTGTGGCATCCTTCGCAATTTTCATTGCTTTGGGTGTACCAATCCGTTCCAACGAACGAATCGCCGCTGTATATAAGCCGCGTTTGTTATTATAAAACCGGGCATGACGATTACCACGATATTCAGAATTGTACTCGTCAATCACTTTTTTGAGGGCGTTGATCGCCGTATCGTCACCGATTTCACCCAATGCTTCCGCCGCTGCCATATTCACCAGTGCGTCAAAATGCGTCCGCATCGCCGTTAACAAAGCAGGCACAGCCGACACATCTTTTATAGCACCCAGTGCGCGCGCCGCTGCCGCGCTGACATCGGCAGGCCGGCGTTCTAATGCAGCACAGAGCGCGGGTACGGCTGCCGGATCGCCAATTTCCCCCAGCTTCTCCGCAGCGATACGATTTAAATCTCGATCTCCCTCATCCAACGTTCGCAGCCACTTTTCCAGGCGCTTTTGGGATGACATACAATCAAGTCTCCAACAATAATACAACTGTGTTTAATGCCCAACTATGATAATACCTTTATTATAAAGAAAAGCAAATTGCAAAGCACGTTAATGTTGTGCAAAAACTTATGGAAAGTGACAAATTTCATAGAAATTTTAGAATAGTTGATAAGAATATTACAACCGCCTGCCCATTTCGGCTGACGGTTGTAATATTTGTTGCTTATATAACGACATTAACCTTCGGTGATTGGTCACGGCGTCCAGCGATGAAGATGATTTGACGCGGGGTTTTGCCGTTGATGAACTTCTGCGCGCCGGCGGTAGCCAGGGCGCGTTGTTTGGCCTCATCTTCCTCAATATCCGCAGGGACTTCCAGCTTATCGCGCACTTTGCCATTGACCATCACGACCAGCGTCACCACATCTTCTTTGGCGAGTTCGGGGTCATATTCAGGCCATGATTGTTGATGCACACTGTAGCCATATCCCAGCCCGTCCCACATTTCCTCGACAATGTGCGGTGTGAACGGTGCCATCAACCGCAGATAGGCGTGCAGGGCATTGTGCCAGGTCTCTCTGCCAACAGCATTGGCCTTCAAGCCATCCTTCAGCAAATTCTTGAATTTCATCAACTCAGCGATAGCGGCATTGAAGCTGAACTTCTCGATGCTGCTGCCGACACGATTGATGGTTTGATGCAGTTTGCGTTCAATGTTGCGATTGGTGTCTTCGTCGCCATCACCCGCCGGCGCGCCTGCTGTCGCCATCTCCCAGACATCCGTTAGCCACCCCGTGACGCCCTTGATGTTATTCTCGTTCCACGGGCCGCCCTTAATCCAATCGAAATTGAACATCAGATAGCCGCGCACCGTATCCGCGCCATACTTGTCCACCAGTTCGTCGGGATTGACGACATTGCCCTTGCTCTTGGACATGCGCTGGATTTCCAGATGATGTTTCAACTGGTCAACGCGCGCTCTACCGGGAATGCCGGGGATGAAGATTTCCGCATCGGGTATCACTTCGACAACAGTCACCGCGCCGCCCATGCCCACACGCAGGATATTCTCGGTTCGATGCATGATTTCGCCCACGACACCATCAAAACCAGCAGGCACGGCATTCCATTCGACCACTTCCACCTGCCTGGCGTATAGTTTGTCGCCTTTGAACGCGCCAGAACACAGCACAAAGTCGCCGGGACGTTCCGCGCCCAACACCTGCCCTTGATTTCGCAGCAGCAGCATGGGTTCATCGAACAGTGTTTCAGGGTCACGCCCATGCTTTTTCATCACTTTCGCTGTGTCGTCAAAGATGCCCACATCGCGCAGGGCTTTGGTGAAAAAGCGCGTATACAACAGGTGCATCACCGCATGTTCCGCGCCGCCCGTGTACACATCCACGGGCAGCCAATAAGCCGCTTCTTCCGGGTCGAAGGGCGCAGTGTCCAACTGCGGCGATAGATAGCGCAGTTGATACCACGACGAACACATGAACGTATCCAACGTATCCGTCTCGCGCTCGGCGGGGTTGCCGTCGCTGTCAACCGTGCTGCGGAATGCTTCGTGCAGCTTCAATGGACTTTGCCCCGTCGGCAGGAAGTCCACATCCTCTGGCAGGCGCACAGGCAGGTCAGAATCGGGCACAGCTTCCCATGTGCCATCTTGCCGCAGAATCATCGGTATCGGGGCGCCCCAATACCGTTGACGACTGATTAGCCAATCGCGCAGCCGATAGTTGACCGCTTCCTTACCGATACCTTGTTTTTCCAGATAATCTATCGTGGCGGAAATAGACG
>CAZTLI010000027.1:0-22765 GCA_964614375.1 uncultured Anaerolineaceae bacterium | reverse complement strand
TGTCGATCCAGTTTTCGCACTTTTTGTATATACGCATCCACACGCCCATCTAGCGCATGAGGATAGATATATCCCAGATGTTCGCCCACTTCGATTGCCACTCGCCGGAACAGATGTATCGTTCGGAACAACGCCGTCCAATTGTTTTCTAATTTGGTGTCTGTATAGGTCGTTGCCAATTCGTCCCAGAGGTCAGGTCGAAGCCATCGCTTAAGGCGTCGCCCAAAAAGGCCCGGTTTGACTGACCATTGATTGGCTATCTCGTAATGCCACACCAATAGGGGGATCACATAATCCTGTTTGATAAAATAATCCAGCATATGTTTCGCCGCGATGATGTCGTCGCGCCAGAGGAATTTTGCCATATAGATGGCATCGAGAAAGAAAAGTTCAATTTTTTCTAGATAAGCATCTTCGGACGGCAGTGTAGGGATATAGGCTTTATAAGTCGGTGGCGTCAATCCGTCTGTCAGATGATCTTTATCGAGCAGAATACGATAGCCCGCGTCAAATTCCGCAGGTAGTGCTGCTTCAGCCGCCACTCGCTGCATTAATCCTACAGGCCACAGGGTGAAATCAATCTTGAGACCGTTCTCGAACTGGACGATATAGGCCGACACTTCAAAATCACCATCCTGCAAAATGGGGTCACGATATAGCACCAACACAGGGCCAAAATCTTCGAGCCAGAGCCTACTGTTGCAGAAGGGTATGATGTCAGTCACGACCAATATCAAATCATAGTCCGAAAAAACATCAACCACCCCAGTGGGACTGGTACGCGAACTCGTTAACAGCATCGCCCGCACCAACTTCCGCGTTTCTCCCCACGCTATAAATCGCCCGAGTGCTGCTTGTTCTTGCGTGTTAGCTGACACAGTGGACTCCCTATCTTGCAACCCGAATGCACATGAGGGCAGGTTATTTTAGCCGCCCATACCGCCGCAGCGTGACCAGATTGTTGATGGTGACGGGACTACGCCATTGGGGTAAACCGTGCTGGTCACGCCAGCCGCCATCATCAGCCTGTGTCGATAGCAGATAATCGAGGAAGCGGTCAATCAGTCCCACAGGCGCGGCTTTTGCAAGCGGTGAGTCGGGCGTGGGTGCGAACGGGAAGAAACTGTAAATCTGGTCGTCCGGCGCTTTTTGTGCGAGCGACAGAATCGTCTCCATCGTCGCCTGTCGATAGCTGTCCACATCAGGAAAATCAGCGACCTTCATGAAATAATCATAAGCGTGGTAGGTCATGAACAGCCACTCGGTGGCGCGGATGCTGTCTAATGTGACGTTCGCCTGAACCCATTTGCGCGTCGATTCTGCCAACGTTGCTGTGACCAGTCCCAACGCGGTCAAGTTCCCAACTATCGAAGTGGGCAGCGTTTGACCACCCGCATTCCACCAGGGCGCATGAGGATAATCCAATGTCGCGGGTGGATTTTTCAGTGAACCATCGGCTTCACGCTGCTTTTCCACCCATCGGGGTGTACCATCGAGTACATTCCCAACAGGCAGTTGGTGAAATTGAATAGTGCCGAGCAAATATTCCAGCGCCAGCGGATGCGAATCGGGGCAGCGGATGTCATGTTCCAGCGCATGACCGAAGCCGCCATCAGGATTTTTGTAACATGCCCAACACTGCCGCAGTCGTTCGACTGAACCATCTTCAAACTGATAAGCATATAACGCCCGTTCCCACAATATCCCATTGCTATAGACAAAATCACGCGCCTTCTTCATATCAACAGCCATTCATCAACTCCTTGTTTTAGCGGTCAGCGCTTTGCGGTGAGCAAAACGGCATTGCAGCTATCATCAAGAACGAATGTTCTGTATTGTAACGTGTTACGGGACGGATGGCGAGTCATTGACCGTGAGATGTGTATAATGCGTGAAGCTGTTTGAACGTGCTTATCCCACAACAACCATAGGGGTATCAGATGCAACTGACTAACAACAAACCACTCCAGCGCCGGGTGCTGATTGCGCTGCTCGTCGTGGAATTGGTGCTGCTCGGCCTGTTTGTCTATGGCTATTATCGCTGGACGATAGAGTGGCGGTTGAACGGTATCGAGATTACTGCCGATGTGGTGGACACGCAGCAAATCGGCGATGCGTATCTGGTGACCTACCAGTTCACTGTCGATAACCAGACCTATACCCACCAGCGGCATGTCACCGCCACGTATTTTGCGACAGTGACCGACAGCGTGCCCGTCGTCTATAGTCCGATAGACCCGGAAGCGTCCACGATTCCCGGTCAAGGGCGCGGGGACTTCGATGTGGCACGTCTGCCCGGTACATTTTTTGACCTGCGTTTTCTGGCCTATGCCCTGCCTATCTTGATTCTGCTGAATACCGTGCTGCTCATCGGTGCGATGGTGTACACGCGGCGGCGTCAATCCGCCACTGTGTCATAACGGCGTGTACCCGGTACAGATAAGACGAAATCCGCGCCAAACGCCCGCGCCGGACTCAGCGCGCCGGTGCGTTCATGTTGATAGACGGCCTCGACACAAGCGACGGCTGCGAGTGCGGTGAATTGATAGGCTTCGACTGTTTCTAGCCATGCTTCACGACTGTCGCCATTGCGGTTCGTCACCCGTGCCCATAGAAATGCCCGTTCTTGTTGACGATGTTGGGCGGATGGCCCGCGCATCATACGGTCAATGAGACTTCCGGCGGCGTGGCGAATGGTGTGGTTTCGCACTAGCCACTGTCCAACTGGCGCAATTATTCGCGCCAGATGAATGAGCGCTGCCGGCAGCGCCATATAGGTGGTGATATTGGGGATTCCGGTTGTGCGATACCCTGTCGATACATCACCCCAGGGGACGACCATGCCCCTGAATGTGCCGTTGGGAAAGTCCAGTTGTCGCCGACCTTTGCCGAAGGGATAGTCCACCAACTGTCCATCCCGCCGGACACGTCCACCTGTCGCCATCATCTCTATGAATGAACGTGCCGTCCCTGCACTGAGTCGATTCAACGCCTGAATCCCGACATCGAGCTGCACGGCATCGGGTAACTGGTCAGCGACAGTTTTCACCAGACAATCACTCGGAATGACATCGAAGCCCACGCCCGAAATCAGGCAAATCCCGGCCTCACGCGCGGCCTCATCATAGCGATAGGTCTGCTCGAACACAGCATACTCACCCGTGATGTCCAGATAGTGCGTCCGCGTCTGTAAACAGGCTTGCAGCATCGGTTCGCTGGTGTGGAGGAACGGCCCTGCCGCGTGATATACCACATCAATTTCGTCCAGATAGGGGGCGATGGACTCCGGGTCAGCGGCAGTCACCGCGAAGGCGACAAACGCCAGTCCCAAACGTTCCGCCAGCGGCGCGAGTTTCTCGGCGCTGCGTCCAGCCAGGACCGGACGATGCCCGCGTCGAACCGCTTCTTCGGCGACCAATTGCCCGGTATAACCCGTCGCGCCATACAACATCCAGTTGGGTGCGGTCATGCGTGATTGCCTTCATCACACAATTGATGTAAATTGAGTGTAATACAATTCACCATAACGCCTATAAAGATAACCTACAAGATAACTGTTCAAATATTCTGTTTTGGGTAATAAATATAAAACAGTTCTGATAGGAAAATAATTGAAACCATACACAAAATCTAAACGCAAAAATGCCCCTCCAAGTACAGTAGGTCGGGGACACACCGTACTTGAGACTCCTGCGGTAGACCTTACTGAGTGGTTGGATAAGTTTGTTTCTGTCCATCAGGGAGATAGTTTAGATTACTATGAACAGTGGGGAAAGCCAACGGTTATTATTTCAGATGGAGCTTATGGAGTTCTCGGTTTTGAGGGCGATACTTCAGATCATCTTGAATTGCCACAGTGGTATGAACCTCATATAGCGGCATGGTCACAAGCAGCTACGCCTCAAACGACCTTATGGTTTTGGAATTCAGAGATTGGTTGGGCAGTCGTTCATCCAATTCTGGAAAAATATGGTTGGCGGTATATTAACGCCAATATCTGGAATAAAGGAAAAGGGCATATCGCTGGGAATGTCCATACCAGTCGAATTCGACGTTTTCCTGTAGTCTCTGAAATGTGTGTTCAATATGTGTATGAAGCTCGAATCGATGGATTTGAACTCAAACAATGGTTGTTGAGCGAATGGAAGCGAACTGGTTTACCTCTAAAAAAAGCCAATGAAGCCTGTGGTGTTGCTGACGCAGCGACGCGCAAATACCTGGATCAAGGTTATCTCTGGTATTTCCCTCCACCAGAAATGTTCATCTGTTTACAGGAATATGCAAACCAATATGGAGCGCCATCAGGTAAACCCTATTTCGCTATAGATGGTAGAAATCCTTGCTCTGCTGAACAATGGGCAGCGATGCGCTCTAAATTCTATTGCCCACATGGTTTCACAAACATCTGGGATCGCCCTGCTTTGCGGGGAGCAGAGAGAATCAAGACCAATGGAAATTCTGGAAAAGCAATTCACTTGAATCAGAAACCACTTGACCTCATGACTATGCTTATTGAAGCATCTTCTGATGAGGACGATATCGTTTGGGAACCATTTGGCGGATTATTTTCGGCATGTATTGCTGCTAGAAATAGCGGTAGAAAATGTTTCAGCGCGGAGATAGACCCGACCTATTTTTTCTATGGTGTTAAACGTCTCACTGAAGAAGTTCATCAATATCCTCTTCTTTGATATCTAGTTGCTGCTCTAACTGTTTTCTGATTAAATCGTCAGCGCCTTTATTGAGCAGACGACTCCAATCGGCTATCGTCATTCCATGAAATACCGTTTGAAGAACCCGATTTTTAAAGGTTTCTATATCTGCATGAGCAATCCGATCCATCTTAGCGAAATTAGTATCTAGACGGTATTTATACTTGGAAAAAAGTTCCCTAATTTGGTGTTGATACTCGGGTGTAGGATCATACTTTTGACCGCTTAATCCCCAACTCTCAACCAAATCTACTGCCTCTAGAAACTTATCCGCTGTGCCTTGCCACTTGTATCCGTTAGTATTGGTTTGCTGTAAGTTACGAGTGCGACTACTGGTGTCTTCCGGCTCTAAAACTAAATAATCTGGCGGGTTGTGATAGTGATCATCTCTTGCGAGAGCAATAGACAATGCTGAGACAATACATACATCAATAATTCGAGGCTTCCCAAAGATTAATTTGTCTGGAAGCCAAGCCAGTAAACAAACATTAGTCTGCTCTTGTGCAAAATGTGTTTGACTGTCCTTAAAGCGTGCCGTGATTTCTGTAGCAAGTGGAAACCACGCCTTGATTTCAAATCCCGGTGTAGGGTGAACTGAGCTTTCAAATATTGCATCTGGAAAGTCAGGGTCCTGACGTTTCCAGACACCTAGACCTTGATATTGTGGTTGATCATTTAAGAATTCAACAATATTGAACTCGATGAGATTGCCGACCAACGGGGACAGTTTAGAGATAATCTTTGCGAGATTGACAGCGGCAGCGGGTGAAATGGGTTTTGATACTGTAAGTAGATCGAATACATGACCTGTCAGTCCTTTTAAGTTTTCGGAAGCGGCCTGTAATATCGCTTTTGTATTCATTTGGGCTTGCTCCATTCCTGTATATCGGAGAGATGAGTTGCGATTTCTCGAATGATATGACAGGGGTCAAAGCCTATGACAAGAGCTATTTTGATATATTCAACAACGTCCAACCGTCTTTCTCTTCTTTCGTATTTTGAAACAAAGGATTGCGGTTTAGACAAAGTCTTTGCCAAATCTTGTTGAGTTAGATTAGCCTGTTTTCGCATTGTTATAAGATGTTGAAGCAGAATATCATATTCTTCTGTGAACTGTGATTTCAAAATTATTTCCTGATATTGTTGTCCCAAGAAATTATTAATCCGATTTCGGGTTATCCCAAAACAGGTTATTTTCACTGAAAATTTAAATCCCCTAACTAGACCATCCCGCGTGCTATAATGGGCGCTGGTTTTGGACGGTCAATCGAGGAGGCGGGTTATGCTGCCACAAACAGCCGACATCGTGATTATTGGCGGGGGTGTGATGGGCACGAGTGCGGCTTATCATCTCGCCCAACGCGGCGCGGGCAGTGTCGTCCTGCTGGAACGCGACTCGTTCTTCGGCAATGGCGCGACAGGACGCTGCGCCGGGGGCATCCGTCATCAATTTTCGACCAGTGTCAACATCGAACTGTCGATTCAGAGCCTGCAAATGCTGCGACGCTTCGAGCAGGAACTCAATCAACCGATTGACATCAAACTGTATGGGTATCTCATTCTGCTGACGACACCGGATGAAATGGAGTCGTTTAAAAAGAGTGTGGCGCTGCAAAATCAGCACGGAATCGCCAGCCGCATTTTGACCGTCGATGAGATTGCCGCGCGCGTGCCGCAGTTGAATCTGGACGGCATTATCGGCGCGAGTTTTTATGAGGGCGATGGCACGGCAGACCCGTCCGGCGTGGTCAATGGCTATGCAAAAGGGGCGCGATTACACGGTGCGAAGCTGTTCAACGATGTCGAAGTCACTGGAATCAGCGTCGAAAATGGCGCGATTACGGGTGTCCAGACCAATCAGGGCGACATCAGCACGCGGACAGTGATTAATGCAGCAGGCCCCTGGGCGGGACTGGTGGGGCAGATGGCGGGTGTCGATTTGCATATCACACCTGAACGCCAGCAAATTGCCGTCACGGGTGAACTGCCAGATTTGCGCCGCGATTTCCCCTTCGTCATCGACTTTCATCAGCGGCTGTATTTTCATCAGGAGGGCAAGGGACTGCTCACCGGACAGTCGATTGTCGGGCGTCCGCCCACCTTCGACCAGACTGTCGATCAGGAGTGGACACTGCATCACTTCGGCAATGCGATTGAACGGCTGCCACTGCTGGAAGAGGCCGGATTGATGACGCAGTGGGCGGGCTTGTACGAAAATACGCCCGACGCCCATCCCATCATCAGTGTGGCGGAAGTCGATGGCTTTTATGTCGTCGCCGGATTCAGCGGGCACGGTTTCATGCACGGCCCCATCGCCGGACTGCTGGTATCGGAGCAAATCCTCGACGGCGCGGCGCACACGGTTGATATTGCATCGCTGCATTACGAACGCTTCAAAGGCCACATCTCCCGCGAGTTCAACGTGATATAAAAATAGAACAAGTGTGGTAACATGAAACAAGTTGATGGAGTGAAGAAAGTCTGTTCATGCTGGATGCCTTAGCGATAATCCACACCAACAATACTGCGTTACAAGCGCGCTTTGCCCACAAAATGGAAGTCAACCCGCTGCTGAATCGTCAGCTTGTGAGCTTTCAAGCCAATAAGAACAAGCCCGGTTATCGCTGGTTCAAATATAAAGAAGGGTTTTCTGAGCCACTCATTCAGCACTTTTTTGATGTGCTCGATATTCGGCATGGGCATATCCTCGACCCATTTGCTGGAACAGGTACGGCCTTATTTGTGGCCCGCGAACGCGGTATAGATGCGACAGGTATTGAAGTACTGCCCGTTGGGTGTGAAATCATGGCGGCACGTCAACTTGCGCTGGAACACGGGCAGCGCCTCCAACCAATTATTGACCGCTGGCGATCTGAACAGCCCTGGACAAACATCGACCCCACTTTCTCTTTTACCCACCTGCGAATTACACAGGCTGCGTTCTCGCCGGAAACGCAATATGAGCTTGAGCAGTATTTGTCTGCAAGCTATTCTGAAGACCACCCTGCACGACAACTCCTGCAATTTGCGGCGATGTGTGTGCTTGAGGCGATTAGCTATACCCGTAAAGATGGGCAGTACCTGCGATGGGATTATCGTTCTGGACGGCGGCAGGGCAAGAAACAATTCGATAAAGGGACAATCTACTCATTTGAGGAAGCCATTGTTAGCAAACTCAATGAAATCTATCAGGACTTGCACCCATCAGGCTATTTACCGGGATTTTTTGGTGACGCGACGGTGCAACCCGGTACTGTGAACATTATTCAAGGTTCGTGCTTGAATATCCTGCCAACGCTGCAAAGCGCGTCGTTTGATGCCTTAATCACTTCGCCACCGTATGTCAATCGCTACGATTATACGCGGACGTATGCGTTAGAACTGGCACTGCTTGGCGTTGACGAAGAAGAAATCAAAGACCTTCGTCAGACGATGGTCGCGTGTACTGTTGAAAATCGCAAGAAACCGGGACTAGCACACACCTTTGACCCCATACTTTATCATCGTGCGCGCAGCGCCTTCGACAATCAAACAGAATTGCAAGCGATTCTGGATTATCTCGATGATCAAAAAGAGACCGGGAATCTGAACAATGCGGGCATTCCGCGCATGGTGCGTAACTATTTCTTCGAGATGGCGCTGGTGATATTTGAGATGGCGCGGGTATTAAAGCCCGGCGCGCCGCTGGTTATGGTCAACGACAATGTGCGCTATAGTGGTGCGGTAATCCCGGTTGATCTGATTTTATCAGCTATTGCAGAACAGGCAGGTTTTGATGTTGAAGTGATCTGGATACTGCCGACGGGTAAAGGCAATAGCAGTCAGCAAATGGGTATCCATGGACGTGAAGAAGTGCGGAAATGTATTTATGTCTGGCGGCGGATTCATCGCTCATGACAAAACGAAAACGTGACCCCGCACAGATTGAGGCATGGCGACTCGACCAGCTAGCCAAAAGTATCTTCTTCCATCGCAAACTGCATGAATGGGCGTTAATCGAAATCGCTGATGCTATTGATGCAGTTCAGGGTGAACATCTGGACTGGCAGCACCTCGACATTTCAGACGCAGCATGGAATAAGATTATTCATAGTGGAATTAAGCCAGTGGTCATTTTCGCCCATCCTCATGTATTGCAAACTGTGCAAAAGTCTGCTGCCTATTATCGCATGTTGGCGATGGTCTCTCAGAAATCTATGAAGTGGGTTGGCTTTTCTCTCGCTGCCTACGAAACGGGCAAATCAATGCCAGACGATGACACGGCCTTTGAAATAGCACGTCACTTGAATCGCATTATCAACCGACTTATCGAAGCGGATGAGAAGATTGATGTGCGCGAGTTTGATCTCTGGCGTGGTATGGCAGCCGGTTCTCAGGCACAGGGTTCATGGCAGAATAACAAAGGTGTGGCAGCTGAAATTGCTGTTCGTGACCTGATTATTCGCCGTTTGCAGGTACAGGAGATAATTACCGATGCTGAAGTAAACGAATCGCGTTTCACACTTGATGACAACCGGGTCATGTTATTCGCGGATGAACCCGACATTGCCATTTATCGCGATGATGTGCCAGAAGTGGCGATTGAGGTGAAAGGTGGAATTGATACAGCAGGCGTATTGGAACGCATCGGGGCGGCGCTCAAGAGTTTGCAACGCACCCGGCAAGAGAATCCCGACTCAGTAACAATCCTGATTATCCCCGACGTATCCATGACTGAACGTGCCAGACACGATTTGTCTCTAAGTGCTGATACAGTGACGCATCTCTTTCGTACCCATGAGATTCTTGACGACGAGTCTCAGCGTGACCGATTTTTTGAGATTCTCGGAATCTGACAGTCCATTCTTATTGACACGCAACATGCTATAATGCGGCGGTTGTGACGACGAACAGAGGCCGCTTGATGACCAGCACCACGACTGACAATATTCATTCTATCTCGACAGCAGAATCGACAACCAACCGCATCTGGACACGGATTCGGCGCGGACTATATCTTGTTGCGTTGGCGCTGGTCTATGGCTATGGTGCGGGACTGGCGCTGTATATCGTGCTGCGGACGTTGTTCGGTGATGGGACGTGGTGGCTGGGTCTCATCAACACCTTTGCCGTGTATACCTTCGTCCCGATGCTGGTCTGTCTGCCGCTGGCATTGCTGCTGCGCCGAAAACGCGCCCTGCTGTTGTATGGCGGGCTGCTGTTGGTAGCGATGATGTGGTTTGGGCCGCGCTTTATGCCGCGAGTCGGCGCTGTACCGGATGGTATTCCGCTGCGGGTGGTGCAGTTCAATGTCTATCCCTATAACACCGAAATCGACGCGGTTGAATCGTGGCTGCGCGAGACCGATGCTGACATCATTTTCATGCAAGAAATGGATGTGAGCTTCGCCGCTGAACTGACGGCGCGTTTGAGCGATGCCTATCCCTATGTGGTCGATCATCTCGGAGACCGGCGTATCCTGACGCGCTATCCGCTGGTGGAGGTGGGCTTCATCACGCTGGTTGATGGGGATCGTTATATGACGCGGGCGGTGATTAATGTCGATGGGCGCGAGGTGGCGCTGTATAACATTCATCTGCTGATGCCATTCGGGACGGTACGCGAAATCCCCTGGCGACAGATTCCGGGCGCGGTGGCGTTTGCGCTGCGCTACGATGACTCGGCGCGCAATCAGGAAATCGGGCGTTTGCTAGGGATACTGGACGACGAACCGCTGCCCTATATCGTCGCTGGCGATTTTAATACCAGCGACTTTTCCGCGACATACGATTGGCTGGCGAGTCGCATGGGCGATTCGTTCCGGGAGGCGGGGATTGGCTTTGGGGCAAGCTGGCCTGCGGGCGGGTCGGAAGAATTGGCAGACATCTTCCCGCCGCTCATCCGGCTCGATTACATCTGGCACAGTGACGCCTTTCACGCCGCCGCCGCCGCGCCGGGCGTCCGCCTCGGCTCTGACCATTTGCCCTATACCGCCACACTAATGCTGCTGCCCGAATAGACCTATTCCACTGGCAAATGAATGGTGAATGTGCTGCCGCCTTCATCGCTGTTTACATCTACGGCGCCCTGATGTCGTTCGACAATCGACTTGACAATCGCCAACCCAAGCCCTGTCCCCTCGGCTTCGCGGTGGGCGCGGTCTTTCACCCGGTAAAATCGCTCGAAGATATGCGGCAGGTCGGGTGTTGGGATGCCGATTCCGGTGTCCTTAACGCTGATGGCGATGCGGCTGTCCTGTTGTTCGGCAAGCACCGCCACCTGACCGCCGACGGGCGTGTATTTAATGGCGTTCGATAGTAAATTGTCCAGCGCCCGCCGAAGCCTGTTCTCAACAGTCCAATGATGCTGAATAGCCTCCAAAATGGTAGCGGCATCCACTTTCAAACTTTGGTATAATCTTCCGCGTTAATTTTACAGTCACAGAAAGGATTGATTCCTAATGTCTGAGCGAAATGCCGACATCAAAGCCGCTATCGACTCGTTTGATCTTGAAACCGCACGTAAACTCCTGCGCGACTCACTGCCAGAGGCCGATGCAGAAACCTATTATCTAGCATCAAAGGTGGCGCTGGATGACGAACAGAAAGAGGAATTTCTTAAAAAAGCGATAGAACTTGATCCGTTTCACGAAGCAGCACGCAAAGCCCTGAAACCTGTATCACCGCCGCCATCTCCCCCACCACCGCCACGCGCCGCACCACCTCCGGCACAACTGGTATACAGCCCGCCGCCTGCACAACGCGCCGATGTCTACACCCAACAGCGTTCGAGTAGACCCCCGAAGGACTCGCCGAATTATGTTGTTTTGGCCCTTGCCGGGGCGTTTATCTACGTGCTCATAACGACGGTACTCGCCTTTATTGTTGGTCTCAATGCAGTGGATGTCGGTGCCGTTGGTCTAATTGGCGCATTCGGAGAGCTGTTAGCAACGGCTTTGATTGCCCGTGTAATTATTAATCATTTCGACTCCATTCCCGGCAATACCGCCTTTATTGCCGGGGTATTCGCTGGAGCGTCGTCGTTCGTTTTGAGTTTACTCGGTATTCAGATAGATAATGTTTTTCTGGCATTTGGTGTCACGACGGCAGTCACAGGTTTTGCCACCGCGCTGGCGTTTTCCAAATTTATTGGGCAAGATGTGGGGCAGCCCCGTTTAGACATAGGGCATGTATTGACCTATGCTATTGTCATGGGTGTGCTGGCTGCTGCTGCGCTGGGTATCCTCAATTCGTTGGATTTCCGTGGTCAGGACTTGACTACCAGGTTAATCATCGCCAGCTTTATTCCCGCCGTTATCATAGGCGCAGGTGGGGCGGTCACGATGTCTGCGCTTTTGAACAATGTCTCGCAGCGCCTTTAGCGCGCTAAATCCGATTATTCAGTAGTCGATAATCGGGGACTTATATGTACGGGTAGTCACCCATTTTTGTTTGCAATGTTTACTGTTTATGGCACGGCAATTGGCCCCAGACCGAGCTGAGTATCCTGTCCGGCGGCTGTGAAAACAGGCAGCGTGTCGGCGGGGTTATCGACATGAGCGAAGGCGACGAGGCTGACCCAATAGTCGCCTGATGGCGCATCTTCGGGCAGTGGCAGCGTGATACTATCGCCGACAATTTCACCAACAGGCCAGCAGGTCGTGGGGAATTGCGTGTCGAAGGGCTGCCACACGATAGACTCTCCGGCGGGTGTGCCATCCGGCGCGACCAGCAGTACGGCGAACCAGTAGGGCGTCGTCATGGGACTATCCGCCTGCCAGTTGAGGTTTAATGTGATGGAATTGGCCGCTATGACGGCATCCCACGCCACAAGCTGAAAACGATCGTCAAAGCGCGCATCTGCTGGACGTGATAAGGCCAGCGCGGGCGGAGTCGGCGGCGGGGCATCCATATCAGCGGCAGCGATGACATCCCACGTCCCGGCAGCGGCGATCAGTAACGCAGCCTGTGCAATGGTGATGGCAATCCACGAACGTGTTTTCATAGCTTCACCGTCACCTTGCGCGGCGGCGATGAGCACAAATGGCGCGAAAAACAGCCAGACCCGTCCCGTTTCACCGCGTGCAGTATTGCTCAACAGCAGAATCGCGATGGTCAACAATAAGGCGATGGGCAATATATGCGGCAAAATGTGCTGCCGCCGATATGCGCCCATCAACCACAAGACCACCAGCGGAATGCCCGCCAGCAGCGCCCATTCCCAGAAGTGCATCACCAGCCACGGCAGATAGGGACGGTCTAATGCGAGGTGGGCGTCGAAGGCGGTTGCAAGAATATCCAGCGGAGTCAATCCCGATGCCAGCCAGAATAGTCCCCAGACGATGATGATTCCTGCGCCAAACCACAATCCCACAATGACCGGGCGAGTCCAGTGTTGTAGCTCACGCTTGTTGAAATAGTGGTTTAACAATACATAGAAGCCGAATAATCCCGCCAGTGGCACAGTCGAGAGATTGGCGAAGGTCAATAGTCCCGTACTAAGGCCCGATAAAATCAGCCAGCCTGCGCGTCCGTCCAGCCCTTTCAGCAGCAGCCAGAACGCGACCAGCGCCACCAGTGGATAGAATGTGTTCCATGTCGGCGCGTACATCAGCAGCGCCGGACTCAACGCCCACCAGCCGACGACCCACAACGCCCGTTCGGGAATCAAGCGTTTGGCGACGGCATAAAGCGGAAAAATCGCCAATCCTGCCCACAACGGCATCCATGCCACCAGCCATGCCGACGCCCATTCACCCGGTGTATAGTTCAGCAGGGTGAAATTGTGGCATTGATACGACAGCACCTTGAGATGCAGCGGGGTGCTAATCACCGGAAGCGCATCCAGCAGCCGATTGATGACCACTTGCAACAGCGGCAGTCCCGGCGGACTCAACGCGACATGGACATTCCGTCCGCGCAGCCCTTCCATAATGGTCGTCCACTGGCGCAGCGGGTCGTTTGACCAGTCGATTTCGGCGGCGGCGCTGTGCTGCCCCGTGGTGATGGTTGAAAGCGTGCGCGCCAGCAGTTCGCCGAGCACATCATCATGCCGTAGACCGATAATCATCAACGACAGACTCACCGTCATCAACAGACTCAATGCCAGTGTGAGTTTGACGTGTTTGTGATGGATAAACCACAGCGCCGCCACGACATACGTCGCGACCGTGCCCGCGAAGCCGAGCAGCAGCTCCACCGAACCGGGATTGTAAGGCCACTGCCAGCGCAAAATCTCGCCACCGCGCAAGAATGGCGCAATATCAAACAGCAGGATGACCGCTAGCAGCAGCGACCCACCAACAATCAGCAGAATCGAACGCGGCATGGACATAAAAAATGGGCGCATGGATGACCATCGTCTCGATCTAAATCATCACTATCCGGCGCAGTATACTACGCCTAACGGCGAGGTCAACGTAAGATTTTTAGAGGGTGATGGGCGAGAGGATTACCTATCCCCCGACAGCGTCGCGGAAGGCCTGTGCTAAGGCAGAGGCAGTGGGATAGCGGTCTTCGGGGTTTTTGGCGGTGGCGGTTTGCAGAACCGTGTTCACGGCTGCGGGAATGTGGGGTTGGATGGTCTGGATGTCGGGCAGGGGGTCGCGGATTTGGCGCAGGACGAGGTTGATTTTGCCCGGCGTGCCCGCGAAGGGATGCTGCCCCGCGATGGTTTCATACAGCGTCAGACCGAGAATGTATATATCGGTGCGTGGCGTGATGTCAAAGCGTTGGGCCTGTTCCGGCGAAATATAAGCCGGCGAGCCAATCATCACGCCCGGTTTGGTGAGTTTGGTCTTGCCCGTCGTGTGTTTGGCGATGCCGAAATCATGCACAAAAGCCGTGCCCGCGTCATCAAACAGAATGTTGCCCGGTTTGAGGTCACGATGGATGATATTTTTCTGATGGGCGAAATCCAACGCGGCACAGACTTCATCCAGCATTTGTGCAGCCCGTTCAAGAGACCACACGCCATCGCGTTTGAGCGCCATTTGCAGGCTGCCGCCAGTCATCCACTGCATGACCAGCCACACGCCCGACTCATCATTCCAGTAATCATACAGTGGGACGATATAAGGGTGCTTCAGGCGAAAGACGATTGCCGCTTCCATTTGAAATCGCTGCTGCATCTCTTCATCGCCCATCAACTCCGGCTTGACGACGCGCGCCGCCACGTCGCGTTCATGACGTGGGTCATAGGCGCGATAGACCGTCGTCTGACCGCCCTGCGCCACTTGTTCATGGATGTAATAACCGTGAATGGTCTGCCCGCTAAAATCGGTCATAGATACTACCCTGGCTGTCGCCGATCCCGCTATCAGTGTAGTCGATTTATGGCAGCAGCGCAGGGGTGAGTGTCGGTGAAAAGGGAAGGCGTATTAGGGATTAGGTGTTGGTTTCCACACGACACAGGAGATACACTCGTTTCGCCCGTTAGCTGCTGATATCTATTCAACGCGCAAATCGAGCAAATTTCATCCACAAGAATCCCGGTGCGAAATGGATTCGTGCGTCTTTTACAGCTTCATGACTTTGCGTTTAACCGCTTTTACGCTTTTGTCTTATTCCGCAGGGGGCGCATCCCATTGAGCGTGACGATCACCGCCATGCCGACATCGGCGAAAACCGCCATCCACAACGATGCCGCGCCAAACAGCGCCAACAGCATAAACAGCAGCTTCATGCCAAAGCTCAACGCCACATTCTGCTGAATCAACCGCCGGGCGAAGCGAGATAGCCGCACAGCAAACGGCAGTTGAGTCAAATCATCTGCCATGAGCGCGATGTCGGCGGTTTCCATCGCCTGCGCGCTACCAGCGCCCCCCATCGCCACGCCAACCGTCGCCATCGCCAGTGCGGGTGTATCGTTGATGCCGTCGCCGACCATCGCCACCCGTCCATACTGCTTGAGCAAACCCCGCACCGCATCGACCTTATCCGCAGGCAGCAAATTGGCGCGCACATCGTCCACACCCACCTGCTGACCGATGGCTTCCGCGACTGTGGCATTATCGCCTGTCAGCA
This sequence comes from uncultured Anaerolineaceae bacterium, assembly GCA_964614375.1. GTDB lineage: Bacteria > Chloroflexota > Anaerolineae > Aggregatilineales > Phototrophicaceae > CAZTLI01. The sequence continues at coordinate 7,050 of CAZTLI010000027.1, read as the reverse complement.
TCACCGTCTGGATGCCCATCTGCCGCAAGTCCCCAATGACCGATTGACTATCGGCGCGGGCTTCGTCTGCTACGGTGATATAACCACGCACATGGTCACCTTCGGAGAGCAGCATCGCCGTCTGACCGCGGGCTTCGGCGTCCCGCACCTGCGCGCAGAGGGTCTCGCTGTGGGGATATTCAGCATCGAACAGCGCATGGCTGCCGACCGTGACTCGTTTGCCGTCAATCGTGCCCTGCACACCCCTTCCCGACAGCACCTCAACCGATTCAGCCGGTGTATAGGCCGATGCCAGTCCGCGTTCGTAGGCGGCAGTGGTCACCGCCTGCGCCAGCGGATGCGTGCTGCGGCTTTCGACGGCAGAGGCTAAGGCTAATACGTCACCGCAGGTATCACAGGTATCGCGTTCAAGGTCGCACTCAACCGCGCGCCAATGCGTCACGACGGGCTTGCCCTGCGTCAATGTGCCCGTTTTATCGAAGGCAATGGCTTTGACCGTCCCTAATGATTCCAGATGGGCGCCGCCTTTGATGAGGACACCACGCCGTGCTGCTGCTGTAATGGCGCTGATGACGGTCACGGGCGTGCTGATGACCAGCGCACATGGACAGGCAATCACCAGCATCGCCAGCGCCCGATACAACCAACCGTGCCCATCAGGTGTGTCATAAAAAGGCTGATTGAAGACCAGCGGCGGCACTATCGCCACCAGCAGGGCAATCACCACGACAGCAGGTGTATAGCTCTGGGCGAAACGATCAATCAGGCGTTGACTCGGTGCGCGCGTCCCTTGCGCTGCTTCCACCATCTGGATAATCCGGCTGAGGGTATTGTCTTGTGCTAGATGGGTCACACGGATGTGCAGCGCGCCATCGCCATTAATCGTCCCCGCGAAAACCGGGTCGCCAGCGGTTTTATGCACGGGCATACTCTCGCCGGTAATCGGCGCTTGATTGACCCCGCTGCTGCCGGAGGTGATGTCGCCGTCCATTGGGATGCGTTCGCCCGGTTTGACTAGAATTGCATCATCCACGCGCAAATCACGCACAGGCACGACGGTCTCGACCCCATCCTGCACGCGAAGCGCTTCATTGGGTGCGAGTGCCAGCAACTGGCGCAGACTATCGCGGGCGCGGTCTGCGGTGTAACCTTCCAACGCCTCGCCAACAGCAAACAGGAAAATCACCGTCGCGCCTTCCAGAAATTCACCGATAATCACCGCCCCAACCGCCGCAATCGACATCAGCAGATTGATGCTGAATGTGTGGTTGATTCGCAGCGTATTCAGGCCGCTTCTGGCAATCGGATACAACGCAATCGCCATGGATGCGGTATAGAGCAGGCCGATCACGTTTTCAGGCAGAGTCAACAACAGCGACAGCACGAGTGTCAGGATGATTCCCGCGCCACCGACGAGGGCCAATCGGGTATCCTGACGCGCCCGTAAATAATCCCAGAAGCCGATGACTCCGCCGCGTTTGCTGGCAGTTTGAACCGGTTCGGCCTGTGGTGGTGCGATGGTTTTGCCAAGCGACTCCACCCGCCGCTGCAAAATGTCAAACGGCACATCGCCAATGAGTTGCAGCTTGCCGGTCGTATATTCCACGCTGGCGAATTCCACACCATCGAGTTTGCTGACGCCCGTTTCGACCTCGCGGGCACAGTTGGCGCAGTCCATGCCGCCGATTTCGTAGATATGTTTCTGTGAGGTGGGGGAATGGGTGTGTGTCATCGTCGTTTGCTGCCTTTCAGGTGATACCGTGTCTCAATATATGTGTAACCACTTATATATTCAGCCTGATTATACGCCTGTTATCCCCGCGCGTCAATGCGAATCGGCCTTACCGCCTGCATGATAGTGACTTGCCAATTCGCGCCAATCAGCATAATACATTACATAATATTATCCTGTTGTCCCTGCTTATCAGGCGCTTCTGCACATCTCCCCTTGGCATCATGCGGCGCCGAAACACAAAAAACCGGAGGCAGGTGACCTCCGGTTGACAGTTTGTAGGGCATTACAGCGACAGAAATGTGCTGTACAGCGGGTCGAGCGGGCGGTCATCGCGTCCAACAAGACCGTAACCATTGTGCATTCCCATCGCCCACGCATACCAGATAGCCGCCGCCACCTTGCCGGGATAGTTATCGTTGATATAGGTGATGAAGTCTTTGGCGTATTTAGCGAGATTGTCTGCCGGGTCGCCTTCTTTATCGAGCGCGCCCCATTCCGTAATCCACACGGGCGTATCCGGCATAATCGACGTATAGGCCGCCAGCGATTCTTCGATATGTCCCCAATTGGCATACCGTGTGCCGGGACGCACCCCACGTCCATATGGATGGAAGGCGACGCCATCGGGTTTGACGCTGGTCATGGCTTTAATTGTCGCACGGGCATAATTGCCGCCATCGACCGGCCCGCGTGTATGCCCACCTGTGATGACCTTGACATTGGGATCGACGGCGCGCACCGCCGGAATCACCGTCGAGAGCAGCAGGGCATAATTTTCGGGCGACATGGGCACAGATGCCGCCGCACCAATGGGCGCATCCTGCTCATTCCAGATTTGCCAGCAGTGAATCAGGCCGCTGTTCTCATACTGCTTCATGATACTGCTCATCATATCCGCCAGACGATTGGACAGGGTTTGCCATTTTTCGCGCGTCATATTGGGCCAGGGCCAGAATTCGTTTTTGCCTTCGCCATAGGTCTGATGGGTGACGGCGAACATGACCTTGTAACCCGCTCTGGCGTATTGTTCGATGATGGGGCGATAAAAATTATAGGCCGCGTCGATGTCTTCCGAGCCTTTGGCTGCCGACACATTATAAGCCAGCCGCACCCAGCCCAATCCGCCGAGTCGTCCGGGTTCGGGTTTGCCGAGCGGATGATACGGGTCGAGATTGATGCCCAGATAATTGGCGTTGGCGGCAGCGGCAACAGCAGTGGGTTTTGGGGCGGTCTCTGGCGGGGGTAATGTGGGCGCAGACGGCGGAATCGGCTTTTGACCGAAATATTCTTTCATGAACCACGCGGCTGCATAACCATCGACACCGCCCGGTGTGCGAATTTTGAGCCACTGGCCTTCGACGCCCAATTTGCTGCGTACCACGCTCTCCATTTCCAGCGCTGTCAACACATCGCCCAGATTGGCCTGACCCACCGGTGTGCCATCGACGGGTTTCAGGCGCAGCCGTAGTCCATCGTCAGTCGGAGTTAAATAGACAATTGCCATCGGTCTGTATCCTTATGTTCTCGTAAATAGTTCGTAATAGGCACTTCCATTGTATAGCGAAACGCGCTGTCACATCCGATAAGGTTCAGGCGCGGGTGTTCAGGCTGTGCCGCTGTGGACTATAATATGAAATAGATCAAAGGCGCGACCTGATGTAAGACAGGGTGTTGTAATGCCTTGTGATGGGTAGAAGCCCGTTGTTTGAGCCAGAGTCAGAAACCAAGAGGCATACCTTGCTAGCAGACATCATTCAGGCGCTCACCGCATGGGTTGAACAAATCGTCACCGGGCTGGGTACGCCGGGAATCACACTCATCGCCTTTCTGGAGAATATGTTCCCGCCCACGCCATCGGAGATTTTGTATCCACTGGCGGGAAAATTGGCGTTCGACGGGCGCATCACGATTGTCGAAATTATTGCTGCGGGGGTCATCGGGTCGCTGATTGGCGCGATTGTCTATTACAGTCTGGGTTATTATCTGGGTGAAGAACGGGCGCGTACAGCCGTCGCACGTTATGGACATCTGCGGTTGTGGCGATTGAATCTGCATTTCGTGTCGGTAGAAGAATATGACCGGGCGCTGGAATTGTTCAAGCGGCGCGGTGGTGTGATTGTACTGGTGGCGCGAATCATGCCGCTGGTACATGGCGTGGTGTCGATTCCAGCGGGTGTGGCGCGAATGTCGCTTCTGCCCTTTTTGCTGTATACCGCTGTTGGGGCGACTCTGTGGATTGCGCCGTTTTCGCTGCTGGGCTACTGGCTGGGCAGTGAATGGGAACGGGTGCTGGACATCATGACGGTTTACGAGAATGTCTGGTATGTGGTGATTGCGCTGCTGGTCGTGTGGTATATTTATCGGCGTCGGCGCAAACGGCACGCCACAGCGCCCGACGTAGGCGATTAAGCACGTTGTGCAGGGCGAATCAGCGCGCGGTCAGTCAGATTAAACGCTGGATCGTTTGAAACACCTATCTATGCCTGGCAATAAACAATTTACCGGGAAGTCCAGCAGCCAGAGGCTTTGTTTGCAAATACAGTGTCCCGAAGACAGAATAGAGATTGCTTACTATGAGTATCAAATCGTTGACTGGAAACCGACAGAGACAACTCGCGGCGTGGGGAGTGCATCTGTATACCGCTTCTGGCGCGATAGTGGGTATGTTCGCGCTGTATGCCGCTGCCGAAGGTCGCATTCGCGATGCCTTCGGCTTGCTGGTCGTGACGATGCTGATTGATGCCACCGACGGGATGCTGGCGCGGCGCGTGCGGGTGCGTGAGGCGCTGCCCGGTTTTGATGGCGGCATGGTCGATAATGTGGTTGATGTGTTCACATTCGTCTGGATTCCGGTCTTCATCATGTGGTCGCAGCAGCTGCTGCCGCATCCCCTGTGGACAGCCGTGCCCGTCCTGGCGACGTTGTATGCCTATGGGCAGGTCAACATGAAGACCGATGACGATTTCTTTCTCGGTTTTCCCAGTTATTGGAGCGTGGTGGCGCTGTATTTGTTCTGGCTGCAACCGACGCCGATAGTCGCTGTGCTGCTCATCGTCGTCCCCGCGATTTTGTCGTTCATCCCGACGCGCTATCTGTATCCGTCGAAGGGTGATGTGTTGTGGCGCACCACATGGGGCTTCACCGCCATCTGGCTGGTGATGGTCGTTTATATGCTCACGCTGGCACAACCGCCCGCTGCGATGGTCGCGCTGAGTTTATTCTTCCCGGTCTATTACATGGCCGCCAGCTTCTATGTCGATTGGCAGATTCGGCGCGGCAATCTCGAAGACCCGTCCATGCGCGCGGTTCGGTCGTCGTAACCCTAACCCACAAGCGCCCGCGCAATCCGCAGCAATCCCCAGATGACCAGTCCATAGACCACCCAGCCCGTCAGAGTCAGCGGGATATACCACCAGCCCCCCGCGAAAACGACGGCAAATGTCACCGCCATGAACCACAGGGCTAATCCAGTCAGGAAGAAGCGCGCCCCAAGAAATACAATGGTCAGCGCGGGGCCACCCGTTTCGATCAGTGAGCCGATTATGCCCAGTGCCACGGTCAAGGCCCCATCCAAAAATGTGTAGACGATGGCGATGCCTATCAGGACAGGCAGATGGACGAGGACAGGCGGTAGACCGAGAACGGGCTGCATCTGTGGGAAATCAGGCCAGCGAATGAGGAACAGTGGATTTAACCATGCCACAGCCGCCGCCACCAACCCAAAGCGCAGCAGCGCCACCATCATCAAGTCGCCATTGAGCGCCCACATTGTCGCCCACCATTTGCCATGCACAATTTGCGCTGCTGACTGTCCCGTCAAGCGCAGATTGTCCCACGTTTTGCCGCGTTTCTCGCGATTGATGGTGTTCGCGCCCAATCCAAATAAAATCAATGACACGACAGGATACAACGAAAAGTTCATCGCAATCGTGAGGAACAACACATCTCCGAATAGGCTGGCGTTACGCAGTTCTGCCAGTTGTGGCAAGAAGGGTTCCGCCAGGGCGAGCGCGGTGAAGGCAAGCGACCCCAGCAGCGCCGGGACGAGCATAATCAAAGCCAGCGCAATCCAGATACGACCGGCGCGGGCGCTGTTGATGACAAAACGTTGATGCCGGAATTCGGCGCGGGCGATGATGCCATTGGTGAAGGTGGGACGAGACAGTACCGACATGATGATCCTTCGCTGCTGTGAAAAACGCCAGTTCTCACTATATCATGACTCGTCAAGTCCGGGGATTAATGTGTCGTGACCTGGTTGTGGGAGGATTACTTGCCCAACAATTCCTGGACGATGGTCTCTAAATCGAGGGATGCGCCAGTGTCGAAGGCGGATTGTAAATCATCGGGCGAGAGGGTTTGTTCCAGTTGTGCGCGCAGGTCGTTGAGGTGTTCACGGACGCGAAATTCCAACCGATTGCGGCTGGCGTTGACCAGTCCAGCGTAGTGGGCGGCGCTTTTGGCGTCGTTTGCCAGCAGGCGCAGATGGGCATAACCAATAATCGCCCACAGCAGCAGCGGCACAGTGTCGATTTCATGGGCGATAGCCAGTGCCGATTGCAGTTCGGTACGGGCGGCGGCGGCATCTCCCTGCTGGATATGGACAAAGCTGGTGTTCAGCACACATTCACACAATGGAAACGGGTGACGGATTTCGGTCAAAATCGCGCGGCTGGCGGTGTAATGGCGCAGTGCGGTTTCATAATCGCCCGCGTCGCGCGCCACTGTACCGAGCGTGGTCAGGACTGCCGCTTCCATCGGGCGGTGCTGGCTGCCGAGCGCGATATTCAACGCCCGGGTCAGGTGGTCACGGGCGGCGGTAAACTGCTTGCGCGCGCCGGTGATTGCGCCCAGATTGTTGAGTGTACTCGCCAGACCGCTCATATCGCCCAGTGTGCGCCGGAGTGTCGCGCTCTCTTCAAAAGCGGCCTGTGCCTCTTCCAGTTCATCCAGCGCCCACAGTACCGAGCCATAATTGTTCAGACTGCCGGCAATCGCACCCAGCACACCCATCTGGCGGTGGATGGATAGACTCTCCTCGTGATAGTCGCGCGCGGTGTGATAGTCGCCTTCGCGCGTGGCGATGGTGCCGAGATTGTTCAGGCTGGTGGCAATGCCCACCGGATTATTGAGCTGGCGTGCCAACGCCAGACACTCGGCATAACAAGCACGAGCAGCGGGGTTATCGCCCAGCCGGTTATAGGTATGTCCGAGTGTCATCAGCGCGCGGGCTGCCGTTAAATGGTCATCCTGGGCGCGGGCGTCTTCAACCGCACGATTGCCATGTGTCACCGCCGCTTCGAGCCGACCCGCCT
>CAZTLI010000026.1:0-22896 GCA_964614375.1 uncultured Anaerolineaceae bacterium | reverse complement strand
TGAACTCAATGGCGCGGTCTATGACGTCTGTGTTCAGGAACAGGGTGTCCCTGCTAGCGAAACGTGTCAGCGGTTCGACAATAGTTTCGGCGCAACTAATCGTGCCGAATGGAACGTGTTCCGTCCCTTCTTCGGCCTGAACAACACAACCACCTATGATGTCACTGTCTCGATTGTCAGCAATCCCGGCCAGCTCGTCATCGACTCCATCGTCGTCTTCAATGATGTTGCGACTGATGCGCTCGGATTTGGTACGACTGAAGACAGTCAGGTTGATATGTTCATCCTGAATAACGGTCTGGCAGACTCGTGGGAATTCGACGGCAATTCACGTCTTGTTCCCAGTGGCAACCTGACCAGCATGAATCGCCGCGCGACCTATGCCGGGCCATTCATCAGCTTTGAAATCGACGGCAGCGCCGACACCCTGCTCTTCAACACCACCTTTGACACACGCGGCAGCGAGAGGTTGATGATCTGTGTGGATCGGGCGCTGGGCGTCGGTAGTGGGCTGCATGGCAACTGCATCATCGTTGATAGCAATCAGGATGCGCCCCTGCTCGCCGGCGAGTTTCAATACAGCCTTGTGAATAGCGATGGCACAACCACGCCGATGATTGGCGCAGCTATCCAACCCTTCACAACCAACCGTCAACCATCAACCATCATCGTTGAAGAAAGCCTGTTCCGCGGCGGCACCTGGGGCGCTGGGCATCCTATCAGCGGCAATCACATTGTTGAAATCTTCAGCACGACGGACAGTGCATTCACCTTCGATAGTATGACGGTGATTGACTCCACAGCCGCCCTACCAACCGGCACGTTCGAAGAATTTGTGTCCAGCATCCGCACGTTTGATGCAGGCGGCACACTGGATGCAGGTAACTTCACCAGTATCAATGATCGTCGTGCATCGGGTGGTGGCTACATCCAGACCCAAACACTCAACGAAGGTATCTACTTCGCGTTCAATGGCAGCGGTGTCACCATCAACTTCATCCAGGATCGCTATGCCGACGCCACACTCATCTGCTGGTTGGCTGGCACAGGGCACACCGTTGCAGCGGTAGAAGCAGGTACCTGCGACACTATCGACAATCAAAACAATCGTGTGACCTATCTTGCGGCGTACAGCATCCTTGGTTTGACACCGGGTGACTACACCGTGACCGTGCGGATGCTGCCGGATAACACGCTGCCTGCGGCACATGCTGCAACTGCCCTGCCCATCACGATGAAGTTCGATAGTATCGTTGTACATGGCGGCGACCTGAGCACACTCAATCAACTGACCGATACCGACGGACGCATCGAAGGGCACTATGTCAACCGTGTAGCTAATAACCAGTTCCTCTACAATGGTGTCTGGACAACATTTGAAGGCGCGCGTGCGCGTAATCAATCGGCACAAAACTACGACCAGACACGCGAACAGGGTGCAGGTGTGGCCTTCCGCACAACAGGCGTCAATGCCATGCTCATCTATCGTGATCTGCGGAACGGTTATGCCAACATGAAGGTCTGTTTCGCACCCGAAGCAGCACCCGCCAACCAGACGTGTACCATCATCTCCAATGCGGGTCGGGGCTTCCAGCAGCCTGTTGCCGTCAACTTCGGCATCGTGCAGGATTACGTCGTCAGCATATCGACAATCAGTTCAGGCTTCTTCAACTTTGACGCGATTGAACTGTACGACACAAGTGCGCCGTTGGGCGCTGGCCTGCATCAGGAATATACGCCCTGGTTATCACTGACAGGTACGTGGGCGGCTTCGTCCAATAACCGTCACAACGGTGGTTCAGCCATTTACAGTCTGTCTGCTGGCGCAGAAGCCGGGTTCACCTTTACAGGTACAGGCTTTGAAATCGGCACGTTCACTGATCGTTATGGTGGCGAGACTGAAATCTGCTACGATGATGACGCAACCTTTGATGAAGGCGTCGAAACAGGCGCAGCACAACAATGCTTCATCTATCAAAATGAAACAACGCGCACAGAATACAACGTCAGTCGCTCTGTCGGCGGTCTCGCCAACGGCACATACTACGTGCGTATCCTTGACGTAGAAGATGGCTTCACAGCAATCACGTCCAATCCTGCGGCTGCGCGACTTGCTCGCTATATCCCGGCGCGGGTCTATATCGACTTCATCCGCATTTTCGACGACAGCCTACCGCCGACAGTTCCAGCGGGTACGTTTAGTGAAAATGCAGTCGATGGCGCCGGTGATTCATATCTACAACTGCTGCCGTTCGAACGCTGGGAAAATATCACAGACCGCTTCGCCAGAAACTACTCTGATGAGAGCTTCTACGCGATTGTGGATGACCGTATACGGACGCGGAGTAACAACAGCTATGCCGGGCCACTGGGCATCATGCGGGTCGATACCAATCAGGGCGATGCAACCATCATCCTGTACACTTATCGCAACAGTACCCGCAACAGTGAACAACTGCTGGTCTGCGTGGATAATGTCAATGGCGAAATTGACTGGGACGGCACCGACTATAGTCTCATCAACAGCACCGACTGCGTGCTCGAAACGGTATTCACCACAACGACGCAAATCGTCATCAATAAAGCCGACCTGCCGCAGCTTGCCAACGGCAATGGTGTCCAGACAGTCTCGTTCCGCGCCTTAACACCCAGCGCCTTCGAGATTGACAATTACCAGATCGCCTATGGCGTGACCTTAGGGCCTGGTTTCTATGAAGACTTCATTGGCAGTGGGCAAGTTGCCGATGGCATCGACCAACCGTTCGAGCTAACAGGCGCATTCACAACCAGCTTCCATTCTCGCTACAGTGGCGGTAGCGCCCTTGTGTCCACGCCGGGTGGCGATAGTGTGACGTTCGACATCACCGGGGCTACAGGCTTCTCGTTTGTGACCCAGTTCGAAAGTACGGGCGGCAATATCAACGTCCAGATTACGGGCGCAAGTTACAACAATGGCGCAGGCGAAGTTGTCAGTACCTTCAATGGCTCGCTGGTTCAGGGTACGGCTGGCTTCACCTTTGCTGGCCTGCCACAAGGGGACTACACAATCGTCATCACCAACCAGACCTCTTCGCGACTGGTATTGGATGCCGTAGAAGTCTATGGGCCGCTGAATTCACTCGGCAGCCTGTATGATGACAATGTGACCGACACCAATGGCGATCTGCTGCTCACCTATGGGCCGGGCAGCACCAACTGGGTCGTCAACGTCGGCACACGCGCACGCGGCTATCTAAACGAAACCTATCACACCACCAATGACTATGGCGCGGCAGTCAGCTTCATTGCCGACGGCGGCACCGAAAATGTCAATGGTATCGTCGTGTACTATGGCACACGCAACACCAGCAATACCGTTCGCGTTTGCTTCACGCGGCTCGATACCAACGCCCGTGACTGCACATCGACCTTCGCGCCGAGTGACCGTATAGGCCGTGCCCAAATCAATGTGCCCGGTGCTGTCTCCGGTCATACACAATACGCCATTAGTCTGGTGAATGAACATCACAACGGCACGTTCGACCTTGACGCCGTGCAAATTCTCGAAGGCAACAACCTGTCAGAAGGCATCTACGATGTGAACTACCTGCAAACCATCGGTGCATTCGGCGCTGGTTGGACGTTCAACAACAACGAGGCCAGCGGCAGCTTCAACAGCACGCTCGACTTCACCTTCACGGGCGTCGGCGTCGTGATTGTGCTCGAAGAAACCAGTGGCACGGCTATCACCTACAGCGTCTGTGTTGATCCATTGGCGGGTGGTGGTTCGGCTTGCGATACCATCAACAATGGTGCTGCGACCCAACCACTGCTGGTTGCCCGTGCAGGCACAGGCGACTTCGCCCTGAGCTTCTTCGGCTTACACAGCAACGCGGCTGGTGCCGATGGTGATTACACCGTCACGCTGACCAACACTGACCCAACATCCCCATTGGTCGTGAAGCGTGTCGAAATCCTCGGCGCGGATACAAGTCTGCAAATCGGTGGCTTTGCCCGCGTGGAGAACAACGACACCCGCATCCAGTACCTGCCCTTCGGCAGTCTGACAGAGGTCGTCAGCCGTCGCGATGGCCCATCGGGTCTCAGCCAGCACCTCGGCAACCTGCGCGGTTCGGCAGCTTACTTCGAGTTTGACGAACGCGGCTTCCAATATGGCCGTGAAATGAGCCGGAGTTTTGGTACGGGTGAAGTCTGCTTCGCCCCACTGGGTACGCCCAGCATCAATGCGACCTGCACACCGTTCGACAACACAACAGCCACAGCTTATCAGCAAACGCTGGCGGTAGACTCGGGCGCGGGTGTCTGTGGCACAAGCGACATCTGCTACGGCTTCGTCCGTAATCTGGATGGGCGTAACATGCCTGTGGACTTCATCCGCAACTTCGACCCCAGCCAACCCATGGTTGCCGGGTTCTATCAAGAAATCTATCCGGGGTTGCAATTCTTCGACGGCACATTTGCCTTCGCAGGTGGCACGTATACGGGTGGTTCATTTACACCGCTGACAAATAGTCGTGCCTCAGGTGGAGCTGTAACATCAACCGCCGCGATTGATGATGGGATGGTCTTCCAGATGACGGGTACAGGCTTCGCGGTCTACTTTACGGCAGACCGTTATGCCGACGCGGTACGCATCTGCTGGCTGGTGGATGGTGGTGCAATTGACGCCTCGACAGTCAACGATGTACTGACAACGGGTACCTGTCAGGAATTCGATAACGACAGTACACGTACCGAAAATCTTGCAGCACGCACGATCGTGGGCTTGGCTGACAACACCTATTCGGTAGTCGTACAAATGATCGGCGATAATAGTGTGCCGGGCACACATGACAACCGTTACACCCCGTTGACGATGCAAATCGACGGCGTAGAAGTGTTCGATACCGTCTGGACAACGCTCAACCCGCTGGACGCAGATACGATGTACGAAGCCAACTTCGCCAATGCCGACGTGCTCAACAACTTCGCTTACTTCCGCGATGGTTGGTTCACCGACATGGGTTCTCGCGCACGGCGTCATTCCAACGAAGACATTGACTTCATCCGTTCGGTCATCGGTGCCGGTATTATCTTCCGCACGACCAATGCCGATGCAATCACCATCTACCGTCCAGTACGACGTGGCTACAGCGCCATGCTCGTCTGCGCGGCGCCCGAAGCCAATCCATCCAACCGTACCTGCGGCATCATCAGCAACGAAGGTTCGGGTGAACAACAACCCATTACCTTCCACTATAACACCGGTGCCGGGACGGCAGCGCATATTGTGTCCATCGTGACACTCGGCGGCGGTCAATTCGGCTTCGACGCGGTAATGCCAGTAGACGCTGGCGCATTGACACCGGGTGTGTACGACGATAGTGCGCCGGGTATCTACTACGACACATCGTTCAGCAATCTGATGGTCAATGGCGATATGGAAATCAATGGCAACTGGACGAACTTCGGTGCGCCATCAACAAACGCGCAGCTAGCAACGGCACGTTACACCAATCGCTATGGTTGGCATGTGGCAGCATCCGATGGCAATGGTACACAGAGTGAACAATTCACCCTGCAAGCAGGTGTCACCTACACCATTCTGGGGCGGGTACGTCTGGTTGGCACAGGTAATACGGGTGTCGTCCGCATGGCAGATACATCCGCCAACTTCAACGTGGACAGTACGGGCCTCGTCAACGAATGGCAGACCCTGCGTATCACCTATACGCCAACATCCAACCAGACTGTCCGACTGGCCTTCTATGCCAATGGTGGTAATGTGGACTTCTACCTCGACGACGTGTGGGTGACCGCAGGTGGTCAATGGCAGCAGGTGTTCAATCGCAATCACGGCGATGGACACATGACACAAAGCCTCACACATGGGGCCGAAGTTCGGTTCGCCTTCACAGGCACCGGCGCAGCGGTCAACATGCCCCTGTTCAACACAGGTGGCGGCGCACAAGTGTGCTACGACGATGACATGACCTTCGATGAAGGCACTGAAACAGGCGCAGACCAGCACTGCTTCATCTATGATAATGAGACACGTCGCACCACCTACAATGCGTATCGTGTCGTCGCTGCTGGCCTTACGAATGGCACGTACTATGTCCGCATCCGCGATGCCGAAGATGGCACATCCAGCACAGGTCGCGATCCGTTTGAAGACGCTCGCAACTCGCGTTTCGCTGTCGGGCAGGTCACAATTGATACGGTATACGTCTTTGGTGATGCCGCGCCCACAGCCCTACCGGGTGGCTTCTACAATCAAGATGCAGTTGATAACAGTGATGCACCCTTCCTGCAACTGCTTGTCCCCGAACACTGGACAACCATCTCTGGACGGTCTGCCCGCGGCACAATTGGCGAAAGCTATGTCACAATGGCAGATGCGAATGGACGCCAGAATACCCGGGATGCAGGTGGTATGGTACTCCTAAATGTTGACGTGCCCGCCAGCGCCAGCAATGTGACGGTCATCCTGTATACAACGACGGGCAGCCGCCGTAATAGCGATCAAATACTCATTTGTACCGACTATGTGGACGGCGAGATGGGTTACGATGCAGTCGATGACGTGTTCGTCGTCAACAATTCGACGAACTGTATCGTCACCAACAGCATGATCGCCAATAACCAGGTCGTCGTCAGCGGTGTGGAACTACCTGCGCTCAGTCAAGCGGGCACCACGCATACGCTCATCGTCCAGTCACTAACAGCAGGTTCGTTCAGCATCGAAGGGTATCAGGTCATCGCCGGGACCCGCCTGAGCGAAGGCATTAACGATGACTTCCTGCCGGATACACTGCTCAACTTCGAGACAGACCTGAATCGCGATACACGCACTTGTAACATGAACCTGGAATGGTGCCTGCGTAAAGACACCCGTTCGATTGGCGGCTACTCGGCGCAGACCAATGTCCTCAACAACACATTGACGTTCGACTTTGAAGGTACGGGTTTCGCTGTCCTGACATCCGTCGGCACACGCAATGCCCACATGATGGTCTGCTATCGTCAGGAAAGCAGTGTCACACCGTTCCCAATCGACTTCGATGACTACACGACCAACTATGTCGGTGTATCAGATAATGTGACGACGGGTGGTGTGTGGTGCGAGAGTTCGACAACCAGCACACTGACCGCCGATTGGGCGACCTACAACGGCAATCGTATCAATCCACGTCGCGGCAACACCTATGGCTTCAGCTACTATGGCCTGCCCAACGACAACTATACCGCCCGGGTACAGCACATCGACATCCGTGCTGGCTATACCCTGGTGATTGATGCCATCGCAGTCTATGGTGACGTGACAGACGAAGCACCACTCACAGCGGGTATCTACGATGACACCACATCCAGCCTGAGCTTTGAACCATTCGCCTTCTGGGTAGTGAATACCAACTTCCGTCAAGCGCCACCGCGTGGTGCCTACAACGCCACCGAGCATCTTGCATCCAACGCAGGGTCGCTGACACAGGTCTACCTGACAGGTAACGCATTCACGCTCTATCAGACGGCGAATTCCCGCAACAGTCATGACGTGCAAATCTGTGTGCTCGTGGTGACAGAAGTCGCTATCCACTGTGGTGATGAAGGTGAAGCCAACCTGATTAATCAGGTGGGTAACTTCAGCCAGAGCGGACGCCGCACCTACTTCACACCCATCGTGTTCTATGGGCTGGGTGATGGCAACCATGTGGTCATCTTCGAAAATCGTGAACATGGTCGCGACTTCAGCGTCGATGCCATCCGCGTGTGGCCCTAAGTAAAGCATCCAGGGGGTAGTTTACACCACCTGTGAACTACCCCAGAGCAACATCCCCCTCCATTCGCCGACCCGCGTCTCACTCGTGGGTCGGCTATTTTATACACCCCCAACAGTGGTAAAATACACGCCAGTTCGCACCGATCAAAGGATAAAACATGCGTTCTGAACTGCATCTTTCCACCGAAGTTGCCGCTGCACTGCAAACCGGGCAGCCGGTGGTTGCATTAGAGTCAACCGTCATCACACACGGCCTGCCATACCCCATCAATGTCGAGACTGCGCTCAGTATGGAAGCGGCGGTGCGCGAGGGTGGGGCAGTGCCCGCCACCATCGCTGTGCTCAAAGGCAGAATCACTGTCGGCATTAGTCAAGACGATATTGAACGACTTGCGTCTGCACCGTTAGGCAGCGTCCGCAAGTGCAGCAGGCGCGATCTGTCGATTGCTGTCGGATTGGGCGAAGACGCCGCCACAACCGTTGCCGGGACGATGATTGTGGCACACATTGCAGGCGTCAAAGTGTTTGCGACAGGCGGAATCGGCGGTGTGCATCGTGGACATCCGTTCGACGTATCGGCTGACCTCATCGAATTAGGGCGAACCCCGGTCGCTGTGGTCTGCTCCGGCGCGAAATCCATCCTCGACCTGCCGCTAACGCTCGAAGTCCTTGAAACACAGGGCGTGCCGATTATTGGCATGGGGACAGATACACTGCCAGCTTTCTTCACCCGCGATAGTGGCTTACCGATTGATGTTCGGGTTGACTCGCCATCTGCTGCCGCGCGAATCATCACCGCAGCCGAGCGCCTCGGACAATCACACGGTATCCTCATCGCTGTCCCTGTGCCCGAAGCGGACGAACTGCCGGCTATCATCGCCGAAGCCGCCATCCAACAAGCTGCTGAAGAAGCCGGGGCGCAGGGCATACACGGTAAAGAGGTGACGCCATTTATACTCCAACGTGTTACGGAATTGACCGAGAACCAGTCCCGTCGGGCTAACGTTGCATTGCTGCAAAATAACGGGCGTATCGCCGCACAAATCGCCGCCGCACTCATCAAACAACCCCATGCCTGACACGCCCGAAATCGTCGGTATCGGCGCGATATTCATTGACGATATTGTGCTGCCCACCGGACAAACCTATATGGGACAGTTGGGCGGTGGCGCAACTCATGCGTTGATGGGCGCGGCTTTATGGGATTCGCGTCCCGGCATCGTCGCCGTCTATGGCGAAGGTCTACCCGAACCCATCTACAATCATCTATCCACGCATCTGGACACACGCGGACTGACTCAACTCGCACTGCCGCAAATGCGGGCATGGCAGCTATTCGAGGACGATGGCACACGCCGCGAACTCTATCGTGTGAAGGCGATTCAACCCTTTACGGATGGCGCACAGCCCGAACATTTCCCCGATGTGTATCGCGATTGTCGTGCCTATTATCTGCTGCAAGGGTTTGAGGGGATTCGGGCATGGCGCGACACACTGGACGGTATTCTGTTGTGGGAGCCATTGCAGCAGGTCATGCTGCCCGAAAATCGTGAAATTATGCGTCAAACACTACAAGCAGGGACTATCGACATCCTCTCGCCCAATCTTGCCGAAGCCCGCGCGATTTATGGGGATATATCTCCCCAAGAACTGCTCCACGCTTTTTACGCCGATGGCGCGCCTATCGTGGCAATACGCATGGGGCAAAAAGGCTCACTCATCGGACGACGCGACACATCAGAACAAGTGTTCGTTTCGAGTATCGCTATCCCACAAATTATCGACCAGACCGGTGCAGGCAATACCTATTGTGGGACATTGTTATTGGGGCTAGCGCGCGGTCTATCGCTGCAAGAAGCGGCGGCGATGGCAACCGTCTCCGCCTCATTCTGCCTCGAACAACGCGGTGTCCTTGACCCGGCGCGGGTAGGGCATGACGAACGTGACCGCCGCCTGAGACTGCTGCTGAGTTGAATCATCCACCCTGTGTTTCCAGCAGATAAAAAATCAAATCCTGTTCAATCGTTGGCATTCCCATATCATGCAGTATCCGCAAAATCTGTGCGCGATGGTCTGTGCCATGATTAACGACTTGCAGCAAAATCCCTACGGCGCTCATGTGCAGGGCTGTACCCTCTGTGGATGTATATTGCACATCGCGCGTGAGTTCTTCATCCGTGAGTTTGCGGAGATAGGCGCGGTTGTCCCGTTCAATCACGTCCCAGCGCACACGCACCGAATCTGCCGTGGGGTAGTCCAAAGGATTCGGGAAAGTGGATGGACTATTACCCTTCAAGCGTGAAAACCACAACCATTCCGCACCCATCACATGCACCACCTGATTGCGAATCGACCCGACTGAATAGTCCAGAGGCTGCGTGAACTGCGCCGAACTCAGTCGGACGACGCTGTTCCACACCCGGCGATGCGCCCAATAATTATAGTCATACAACGTGCGAATCGTATCAACGTTCATCGTCCTTATCCTATAAGGCCTTATCCCACAAATACAGCATATAATCCTGTTCAAATGTCGCGCCACCATGCCGATGCAGCAGTGCCAACAACTGCGCCCGATGATCCGTGCCATGATTGACCAGATGCACATAAACCTGCCAGCGCAGCATTTGCTTCAAGCCACCACGATGCGGAAAATCATACGTCAGCACATCATCCATACCAGCATCTGTCAGTCTATCCCCATGCGCCCGCACATAATCGCGAATGTCGTCCCATTTCGTGCGGGCAGCAGGGATAGTGGCATAGGTTTCCCAGACCAATCGCGCAGGCAGCGGGTCATCGCCATTTAGCCTCGCAATCCATCGCTGGTCAGTCGCGGCAACGTGCATCAAATGGTCACGGATGCTGCCAATCGAATAGTTCACAGGTTCGAGGAACTGTTCTGGTGTTAACCGGGCTACACTGTCCCAGACACGATCATAAGTATCGTGATGATAGGCTATCAAGCTGCGAATCTCATCCGCTTTCATACGCGCTATCCACCTGCAATGCGCCACATATCCAACCCGGTGTCGCAGCCAATCACCAGCGTTGAACCATCCGCACTCAATCGCGCCATATCCGGCACCCGTCCACACGCGCGATAGGGTCCCAGGTCATAACGCTGCCCGGTAGCCACATCCCATGCAACGACTACTGCATCTTGACCAATATGCACGGCAATCACCACATCTGCATTCGGTGTCAAAAAATACCACTGCACATAGGGTAAATTGGATGTCACAATCTGCGTTTCGCCCGTCGTGAAGTCCGTCACATGCAAGTTAAAATTATCACGACCACGCCAGGCCAGATGTGTCGCCCCCGCATTGATTTGCCCGAACACAGCCGGGTCGCCCGTTGGTGTCTGTGCCTGTGCGATAGTTTCGCCTGTTTCCAGATTCCAGACTTTGACCACACCATCCCCCGATGAAGTGACCAGATATGGATATGGAACGCGCCCGATTCTATGTATCGCCTCGTCGTCTTGTATTGATGCAAAGGGTAGGGTAAAAGCATCCGATTCGCGCATCACGTAGGGCGAACCCTGTTCCATCACCGTCCGCATTGTCGGCAACCGCATGATAAATCGGCGCGCATTTCGATTAGTGGGCACCATTTCCAACCATGCCTGACAATCCCGATAGGCCAATGCTTCATCGGCAGCGGCGTCCGCACAATTCAGCCACACGCCAACCGGGATATTAGACGACTCAACCACGATGACCTGCACGCCTTCAGCACCATATAACTCTTGTGTGTCATACGTCACATAATAGCGTGCGCCATCGGTATGGACAGAGACGAACAAATTCTGTCCATAAGCGCCGTCGATAAATGTCGTTGGACTATTCTCCGAGACAGCATACAGCGGTTGAATATACGTATTGAATCCATCAAATGACAGGGGAATGGGGGTCTGTGTATGGTCTAAAACAGTAAAACGTCCATTCGCCGTTTCCAGCGCGAACCAACCTGTATCGAAACGGGTTTCGACGAGAAATGGGTCGGGCTGCTCTGGATTCAATGAGGGAACCCTATATCCCTCAGTCAGGTCAATTTGTGCGACGGATTGCAATTGCCCAACGTTGTCCGCCGAAATGACCGTTAACCCTTCGTCCTGCGCCACAACCAATGTCACGACTAGCAACATCATCACCGCAAGTATCCATCGCCACATATCGCTACACATCCTCCTGTGCATCAGGTATAATGAAAATCAACATCAGCAAAATTGTTTGTCCGATTTAATCAAACTGATCAACAATTCTACAAGGAGCACATCATGCACCCGGAACACATCGAACGGATGCTAGACCGCGTGTTGATGAAGGTCGAAAAACCGGGTCGTTATGTCGGCGGCGAATACAACAGTGTCGTCAAAGAGTGGGACGCCACCGATGTTAAAGTCGCGCTGGCTTTCCCCGATATTTACGATCTAGGCATGTCCAATCTGGGCATCATGCTCCTCTACGAACAGGTCAATAACCAGTCTGACATGCTCGCGGAACGGGTTTTTAGCCCCTGGGTGGATATGGAAGCGATTATGCGTGATAAGGCCCTTCCACTCTATTCGCTGGAAACCAAACACCGCATCCGCGATTTCGACCTGCTGGGTATCAGTGTACCTTATGAACAATTGTATACCAACGTCCTTAACCTGCTTGACCTTGCCGGGATGCCCGTTCGCAGCATGGAACGCGATGAATCCTATCCTCTGGTCATCGCCGGGGGTCATGCCTGCTACAACCCCGAACCACTGACCGATTTCATTGATGCCTTTGTCATTGGTGAAGGTGAAGAAATCATTGTGGAAGTGGCGCGGGCAGTCCAGCGCACACGCGGTTGGTCGCGCCATGACCAGCTACGCGAAATCGCTAAAATTCAGGGGATGTACGTCCCGCGCTTCTATGATGTCATTTATAACGACGATGGCACGATTCGGGAAGTCATCACCAACACCGATGAAGCGCCGCGTCGCGTCCTCAAACGGATTGTACCCGTGCTGCCGAAGCCCTTCACAAAGTTCATCATACCGAATATTGATACCGTACATAATCGCGCGCCGATTGAAATCATGCGCGGTTGTACCCGGGGCTGTCGCTTTTGTCACGCGGGGATGATTACACGCCCGGTGCGTGAACGCACTGTGCCCGAAGTGATGCAGGCCATCGCTGAAATTGTGGAACATACCGGCTTTGAAGAAATCAGCCTGTTGAGCCTTTCCTCGTCAGATTATGTCTATGTGCATGAACTAGCGGATGCAGTCAATGAGGAATATAAAGACGCCGGATTGAGTCTGAGTCTACCCAGCTTGCGGATCGAATCTGCCAGTGCCGAACTGCTCGAAAAAATTGGTGATACCCGTCGCAGTGGCTTCACCTTCGCGCCAGAAGCAGCAACAGAGAAAATGCGTGACATCATCAACAAATACGTGCCCGATGAGCAGGTCATCCAGACGGCGCGCGATGTCTATTCACGCGGCTGGCGCACAATCAAATTCTATTTCATGATTGGGCATCCCGAAGAAACGCTGGAAGACGTGCAGGCCATTGTTGACCTGTGTAAACGTGTGCTGGCAGAAGGTCGTAAATTGCTTGGCGGTAAGGCCACGCTCAACGTTGGCGTGAGCACATTCATCCCCAAACCGCACACACCATTCCAGTGGGTGCCACAGGATACGCCAGAACAGGTTTTGGCGAAGCAGCGGCTTCTCAAAGACCAGTTACGTGGGCAGGGCTTTCATTTGCGCTGGAACGACATTGAAGGCACTGAGTTCGAGGGCTTCCTCAGTCGTGGTGATCGTCGCTTGAACCGCGTGGTCTTTCGTGCGTGGGAACTCGGCTGTAAGTTTGATGCGTGGCAGGATCACTATTCGCACAATAAGTGGTTGCAAGCCTTCGACGAAGCTGGACTCAATCCATGGTTTTATACCCATCGTGAGCGCGATATTGACGAAATATTCCCCTGGGATCATATCGACGTGGCAGTGCATAAAAAGTTCCTCAAAGAGGACTATTTGATGAGTATCAAGCGTGAAACCCGTGTAGACTGTCGTGACCAGTGCTTCGCCTGTGGTATCCTGCCCAAGTTCAGCAAGATTCGCTCAGAAACTGAGGAAATGGCATGGGAATGCCCGCCTGTTAAACCCATCAGCGAACGCAAAAAAAGCCGCGATGACCGCAGTCCTAATGTGACCCTGCTCAACTAACTCGATACTTGACTATGCGATATCTGCGTCCTAGTGGTAGGGCGCTTTTTATTTTCGCAGATTCCAATCTCGCGAATCCCTATCCACGCGCGCGTGTCCATTTGCTATAATCTAACGCTGCATTAGCGAGGATATATGGCAGACGCACCAATTACATTCACACACGTCAACAATCTCAAAATCGCGGAGGCCGTCGCAGGTGAAGGTCAGCCATTGTTGATGCTGCACGGATGGGGCGCGCATATTGCGCTGGTGTGGCCTCTGGCTGAACGGATGATTTCACAGGGTTATCGGGTCTATGTACCTGACTTACCCGGATTTGGTCACAGCGATGAACCCCCGCAAGCATGGACGGTTTTCGACTATACAGCGTTTGTCACTGAGTATATGAAAGCGCACAACTTGGATAAGGTATTCTATTTCGGGCACTCATTCGGCGGCAGGTTGGGGTTGATTCTCGGAGCGGAACATCCTGAGCGTATCATCAAAATGGCGCTGGCGGACAGCGCAGGGGTGCGCCCAAAAACACCGCTAACGACACAAATTCGCCTCGCCGCTTATAAGGCGATTCGCGATGGACTAGATAAAGTCGGCGCGAAAGGCGTTGCTGCTGGTCTTCGCAACTGGTACAGCAATCGCTATGGGTCTAGCGACTACAAGCATGTATCGGGGGTGATGCGCGAGACATTTGTGAACGTGGTCAATGCCGATTTACTGCCCTATGCGGCGCGTGTCGAGCCATCGACATTGCTATTCTGGGGTGATAAAGACGAAGATACCCCGTTGTGGCAGGGCAAACTACTCGAAAAAACCATCCCCGACGCCGGGCTGGTCATCCATGAAGGCGCAGGCCACTACAGCTATCTTGACCGTCTTGCGGATACTGCCCGCGTAATGGACTATTTCTTCAAACAATCACGCTCATAACTTGCGCGCGACACGATATTGCAGCGAAACACCCACCAATAATCGTGTTTGGGCTTGCAACACCGGCAGTGCCACAAAGATCAATGTCAAGACTGGCAGCAGCGGGAAACTTAACAGTGTCAAGAAGCGTTCGGTCAACGTCATGGGCTGGGTGCGTTCAGGTCGTACAGTCACGTCCTGATACCAGAACACCACACTCAAAATGACGATAATCACCAGCGACAGTTGCAACATCAAAAACGGCACATCTTCAAATAACAGCGCGGGGTTACGAACGATGTCCTCTATTGGGCCGGGCAGCAGGCCGGGATTGAGGAGGATGGGGAGTTGTGAACCGACGGTTAAAATCACCCAACCGGCCCCAGCCAGCAAAATATCATGGGCCACACGCAGCAGCAGTTTTAACGGAGGCCAGAATTCCATTTCGGGGTGTTCCAGCATTTTGGCGATGATATATCCCACTTCTTTGCTGCCCCACGCATGACGCAATGTCTGCTGATAGCGATTTTTCATCGCTTCCCAGATGGTCTCGCCCGTTGTGGCATGAGCCAGAAAGGGTAAGAAAATTGGTTGAATCTCGACCTGACTGTTCTGGGCGAAGAAGGCTTTAATGAACATGTGCCAATCTTCCGCCATCACATCGGTATCCCAGTGACCGCTGGCATCCAATAGCTGAAAACTAAGCGAATATGACGAAATCGGCATTGGCAGCCACCACGGAGCCGCCAGATAAGCCAGTTCAAACGCCGTCGAATAGGCATTGACCAGACGCATCAACGGGTTAATCTCCCAGATATTGCCATGATAGCGAATGGGCGCCTGCCAGAAGCGATAATAACGATCCGGGCTAACAGCGAACCAGTAGGTCAACGCATAAAAATAATTGGGATGCCAGTTGGTATCAGCATCCATCGTGGTAATTGTTAAATAGTCAAGATTATAACCTTTTTCTTCAATGAGTTTGCGTTTTATCCAGCGCGATGCCCAGGCTTCATTTGCCGACTTGCCGCGCAGTTCACCCGGTAGTCCCCCTGGATGTACCGTGAAATAGAACCGGGCAAATTGCCCGCGATACTGTTCGCGCAGGGCTTCTGCTTTTTCGATACAACCGTTTTCGGTCGCTTCCATCGCCAACACGACAATCAATCGTTTATCGGCTTCATACTGCCGCGCAAGATTATCCAGTGTGTATTGCAGAATGGGGATCGGTTCTTTGTAGTTGGGGATGATGATAACGTGCTGAACAGCATCCCAATCCAGCGATTTATCGGTTGAATCCTGTAGATAACGGTTGTACCAATCCGTGGCTTCCCATTCGGTGATGAGACGCAGTCCTTTTACGTTGGCAATGCCCGCTAGGAGAAACCGAAGCGCGGAATACAACGCCAGCACCGCCGCGATCGTCAGGACGACATTGGGAAAAGCAATCGCGCTGGCAACAGAAAACAACAACGCCAACCATGCCAGGCAGCCCGGTATGCCATCCAGTGTGCGTTCTGGAATTGGTGGCGGTGGTGAACCACCCCATACTGAGCGTCCCACACCAATCTGTACGTTGTTGCGACGACGGCTATCGGATTGATATGGCACCGATGATTCGTTCCATTTCTCAGGATAAAACGACGCCTAAGCATAGCATAGGCCGATTTCATCACCAAGCCCAAGTCCATTTGTTGATATTCACCTTAAGGCTGCTGTGTGTTCCCTGTTTCGCAAAATCCTGGGCTGTGCTATAACAATATAAAAACTTGTAAAAATGGTTGAAGCATCACAATTCAATCAGGCAAGAGGACAACAACATGAGTACCCGCGTATTGATCGTCGAAGACGATGAAGAAATGCTGCGTCTGCTCCAGATTGACCTGGAACAAAAAGGCTATAAAGCGATTACGGCATCAAACGGTTTGGATGGGCTGCGGCAATTCCAGTCATCCAAACCGGATTTAGTCGTGATGGATGTGGCGCTGCCCTTAATGGATGGTGTAACCCTGTGCCAGCGTATTCGCGAGTTGTCAAATATACCCATTTTGATGATGACTGCTCATGCTGTCAGCGAGGATGAAATCGCCAGGGGGTTAGATATGGGCGCGGATGAGTACATGCTTAAACCGCTGCGGAATATTGAATTTCATGCGCGTGTGAATGCGTTAATGCGGCGTGTGGGATTGGGCGACATGAGCAATCGGCCAACGGTTTATGAGGATGAATTCTTAAATGTGAATCTCAATTCACGACGGGTTCGGGTAGATGGTGACGAAATTCGGCTCACACCCACCGAATTCAAGCTCCTCGCAACCTTCATCACCAATTCGGGGCAGGTGTTGACATTCCAACAACTGCTCGAAATGGTCTGGGGCAGCGAATACACCAGTGAACATCATTATCCGCGAATTTATGTCTCACATCTGCGCCGCAAAATTGAACCGGACGCCAAAAATCCAACTTATATCCATAATGAATATGGCATTGGCTATCGGTTTGTCGGTCTGGGTTCGACTGCATAATCAGCTATTATCCCCAAAATCAAAATCGCCCGACATCAACAGATCGGGCGATTGGTGTTTTACCGCTTAATTCGCGCTAATTCCCCGCCGATAACGCCAGCGTAAAACTGCCCGATGACGCGCCTGTCGCACCACCTGCCCGTGTGACCACAATTGTATGCTCACCCGCTGCCGCTATCCGAAAACGCAGGATAGATGCCGTCGCACCAACACCACCACTCGACGTGCCATTGCGTATCAACTCATTCCCACCGCTATCGAGCAAAATGACCACAGGTTCTAAACTGCCGCCTGTGGCAACGAGGCGAATGTTGATGACATTACCCGGCTGCGCGGCAAATGTGTAGCGATATTCCCACGTATCATCATCGATTTGATTACTCACGGTTTCACCGATACCAATCGGCCCACCGACGTTTGCCCTTCGCGTGGCGATAATCCCGCTGGTGGACTGGCGCACCAGTTCGACAACCAGCGCGAAGTCACCTGTCGTCGTGCCATTTTCTGCACGGAAACGTGTCGCTACTATCCGGTATACGCCGTCGGCGGGGATTGTGAATTCGCGCAAGAACGAATCCGTCCCGGCACGAGTGGAATCATCGTCATTTTGTGCCAATTCCGCGCCTGTATCACTTTCGAGGATTATCAACGTATCCAGATTGCCCGAAATCGCGGTCATACGAATATTGATGACATCACCCGCCTGCGCGACCAGATTATACGTCGTGCGTGGGTTGCTGCTGCTGATTGTGCCGCGCACGGCTTGACCATAGGTTATAGCATTTCTGGGTGGCGGTGGAGGCGATGTCGGTGTCGGTGTAGGAGCGACAACCTCTTCACTCAACATCAACCGCAAGATAAAACTACCAGAAGACGTGCCCGATTCACGACGGAAGCGCGTCGCTACAATGGTGTAGATGCCATCGACAGGGATTTCAAAATTCTGCAACAAAGCATTGCCAGTGTCGCTCGCCGGGTCATCATCATTGAAGGCAATTTGTACACCCGCCGGGTCAAGCAGCAAAACCATGGGGTCGAGTTCACCTGCCGTCGTATCCATTTGAATGGTAATACGATCACCTTCTTGCGCTTCAAAAGTATACTCTATTTGCGGCGCAGCATTATCTATATCCCCAACAACCGATTCGCCATAGGCGATGGTCGTCTCGACAGGCTGCCGCAGGGTTAAGCGATATTCACCGCTCGTAACCCCGCCTACGTCGTCCGAACGTGTGGCAAGGATAATGTATGTGCCATCAGCCGGAATCACAATATCCCGTATGACCGCATCGGACGTACCGCGTACCGGGTCATCATCATTTGTGATAATGGGCGTGCCAGATGAATCCAGCAGCGCCAACGCCGGGTCAAGCGTGCCAGATGTAGCCGTCATTTGTATCGTCACTACCGTATCAGCATCAGCCGTAAAACTATACACAATAATCGGCATTTCGTTATTGATACGTCCGATGCCAACGCCACCAAATGTAATTTGTTCGGCTTCGCCCGTTTCTGCTAGAAGGACAGCCCGCGAGATTTCAGCGCCGCGCAGCGTATCGACCACATTTCGATTGGCAGCGGGTCCCGCTAACCGCAAATAGGTGCGTAAATCGGCAACGGCATTGACATAATCTTCTTGCTGCGCGTATAACAATCCGCGTCCTTGATAGGCCGGAATGTAACGGGGATTGGCATCAATCGCGGACGTATAATCGGCGATAGCCTGTTCGATATTGCCAGCCGCTTCATGAACCATCGCCCGCTGAGTAAAGGCCATTTCGTTACCCGAATCAAGTTCAATGGCGCGATCATAATCCGCCATAGCCCCTTCACTATCGTCCTGTGCAGCCCGTGTGATACCGCGATAAACATGGAAATCTGCACTATCCGGTAGCAATTCTATGGCTTGATCAAAATACGTGATTGCACTGTCATACTCACCGCGTTCATGATACACCCGTCCCGCGCCAATGTAGGCGTTCGCATTGGTGGGGTCAATCTCGATGGCTTCCAGATAATCCGACATAGCGAGGCTATAATTGCCTAATGCAAACGCATTATTGCCCTCTACAACAAGGGCCTGTGCTTCTTGGGGTGAACGTGGCGTAGCGGTTGCAGTCGGCGTGTCCGACGGCGTGGGCGTATCCGACGGCGTGGGTGTAATTGTTGGTGTAGCGGTTGCGGTAGCAGTGGGAACACGAGTTGGTACGCGCGGCCCCAGGGGTGTTTCGGATGGCTGTAAAGCGGTAGTGTTCGCTTGTGGACTACACGCTGCCACGATAATGAGAAGTAATATGGCTGCAATAGCCAGCAGTTTTGAACGCAGTGTCACGTTTACCACTCCGATAAGATGGACGGGTAAAAGACTAGATTAGACCGATTTCAGACTATCCATTGATTGTAAATGCAATTGGGCATAAACGCTAATTCTTGTGTGTTTAATTTTGGTTGCGAGCGGGCGATTTTGCGCCTTTTACCCCTTTTAAACCGCGCGCTGCCGTCAATGCGATAAGATCAGTCTCATAATTATAGGTATTACGACGCTTCACGGCATGTGCATCTTGCGCTAATTGGACCAGTTTATCGACCACTTCACCCGCCGATAAGCCGCCTTCTTTCCATAAATAAAAAGCCAGTGAACCGGGCATTGTGTTGATTTCGTTGAGGAACACGTCGTTTTTATCAGGCCGCACAAGATAGTCAATGCGCGCTATGCCACGACCATCCACCGCTTTGAAGGCATCTATCGTCATCTGGTGGATACGTTCGGTGAGTGCATCCTCCACAGGTGCGGGGATAATCCGTTCGGCACTTTTCATCCCCTCATTACCACGCAGGTATTTTTCTTCATACGTCAAAAATTCTTGCCAGCTAACGGGCTGCTCTAACACCGACGCTTGAAAATCATCGCCAAAACCCATGACCGCGCAATTGATTTCCACACAACCCGTCACCGCTGCTTCAACCAGTATGCGGCGGTCAAAATTGGCGGCAACATCAATTGACGCGCGCAGCATACGTTCTTCATTGGCTTGTCCTACACCAATACTCGAACCCAGCGTCGCCGGTTTGACAAATACCGGATATGGCAGCTTTTCTGTAATTTGCGTGATAATCGCATCGGGGTCAGAAAACCACTCCACACGGTTGAACCATACGTCATCCACAACCGGGATACCGTGCTGCCGGAGCACATCTTTGGTCATAATCTTGTCGTTCGTCAGTGCGGATGCCAGTGTCGCACAACCCACGTAAGGAATATCGGCCAATTCGAGCAGTCCCTGAACCGTGCCATCTTCGCCATGCGTGCCGTGCAATGCCGGGAACACCACGTCGAGTCGCTGGACTTCGCTCTTCTGAAAACGGCCCGCCAGTGGATTGAGGATGAGGCCGTGATGATTAACACTCGGCGACAAAACACAATCGACAACGCCCGCGTGACCAATCACTTCGTGCTTAAAGTTTTCCAGTACGCTTAATGGTTCACCCGTATACCAGCGGCCTTCGCGCGTGATATAAATCGGCACCACATCATAGCGTTCAGTATCGAATGCCCGTATTACTTGATTGCCCGTAACAACCGAGACATCATGCTCCACACTCCGTCCACCAAAGATGACACCAACCACTGTTTTGCGTTTTGCGCTCATGTTCACCTCTCCCCAAACAGGTTCGCAAAGTCATGGTTACTATGCGCGGATTTCGAGTGATTGTCAATACACGAGCATCCTGCGCCTTTCCGCCCTTAGTCCTGCGCGTGTATCGGGTCAACAAGGCTTGTGTGGTTTGCAATCGTTGTGATTAGCACCTTATCTATGCGATTACCATCCATATCGACCACTTCAAAAGCTAAGCCTTCCCACTCAAAACAATCGGTCAGCCGCGCGACATGCCCCAAACGAGCCATGATGAAGCCGGCAAGCGTTTCATAATCGCTCTCCTCGTCTTCTGGTACAGAAAAGTTGGGTAAGAGGCTCTCCAGTCGCAAAATGGTAAATGTCCCATCCACCAACCACGACCCATCTTCACGTTGGACTATTTCGGGGTCATCTATATCCAATTCGCCCGCGAGTTCTTCCAGTAAGTCGTGCAATGTCACCATCCCTTCAATGCCGCCATGTTCATCCACAATCAACGCCACATGGACGGGTGACTGCTTGATACGCTTCAGGATTTCCCCGGTCGAGACATTTTCAGGGATGAACAACGGCTTGTGCATAATCGCATGTAAATCCAGCGGATCGCCACGCAGCAGTTGCAGCAGCAGGTCATTCACGCGCACAATCCCCACCACATGATCCATCGACTCACGGCAAACGGGATAGGCCGAATGTTGTCCATCGCTAATAATCTGCCGCAATTCATCTATCGTCGCGTGAAGATCCAACCAGAGGATTTCCGTGCGCGGTGTGACAATTGCCGCGGCACGTTGATCATCGAGCCGAAACACCGCCTCAACCATTTCATGTTCACGCGGCTCAAAGATGCCACTGGCAATCCCCTGACGCATCATCGACAAAATTTCGCCTTCGCTTACAGCGGGTTCACGAGATGACTTCACACCCAATAAACGCACGACCAGACTGGTCGATTTGCCGAGCACAAAAACAATTGGATACGCAACCTTAGACAATAGAGTCATCGGACGGGCAACAATGATAGCGATCCGTTCGGGATTTTGCAGCGCCAATCGCTTGGGGACAAGTTCGCCAATGACTAGCGATAGATAGGTTGTTACGCCGATGACTATCGCAAACGCAATCGCCTGACTATTCGCCGCCAGCGCAGGAAGGGTCGCGAGTATCGTCGCTAATTGGGCTGCGACTGTCGCCCCACCAAACGCCCCCGCCATGATGCCAATTAACGTGATGCCAACCTGCACAGTAGACAAAAAGCGATTGGGGGCTTCTTTCAAGCGCAAGGCCGCTTTGGCGCCACTACTGCCATTCTCAGCCAGTTCATGCAGCCGCACCGGACGCGCTGAAATCACTGCCAGTTCAGACATGGCAAATACCCCGTTGAGGATAATCAGTACGATGAGTATCAGTAATTCCATGTGGTTACGGCCCCGCTCACAGCCAACGCAGCCGCTTCTTGCTTTCTCCTCGTTAATAGGTGTCGGGAAGGTCATTCAAAAATAAGACGGTATCCCCGGCCTGTAAATTGTGCTGATACCAGTCGATGGCATCCTGCAACGTTTGGACGACGCGCAATCGTTCGGATGGGAAATCGGCTGCCAACACACCCTGTTTGACCGCTTCCGTCTGTTTTTCGCCTACAAGGATGATGTCCGTCGCATAGCGAGTCGCCAGTTCACCCAGCTTACGATTTGCTTCGTCTTGCATCGCGCCGAGTTCGATCATGCCCGGTGTTATCAACAGCCGTTTGCCATGATTGTGCATTCCCAGCACTTTGAGCGACCCGATTACACCTACCGGATTCGCGCTGTAGGCGTCATTGATGATGGTGATTCCGGCTGCCGTCACCTGCCGCAC
>CAZTLI010000025.1:0-22976 GCA_964614375.1 uncultured Anaerolineaceae bacterium | reverse complement strand
CAGAAGTGGCGTTATGCCGTTGACCCCATTGAAAATCCGCGCATGTACGAGCGATATAACAATCGCGAAATCACGGATACAGAACTATCCCAATTGCATACCAATCCGCTGACTCCACCTGTGTATTATGAACCACGCCCACCTCTGCGTAGACCGCGCTTTGTGGATGACGAGGATGACCAATAAATTGAGTAGTACAATGACGACAATGACTCCGCATTTGAATATCGGCCTGCCCGCACCCAAGCGGGCGGGCATTTTGTTAGCGATAACCTTTCTGCTACTTGCGGGTTGTTCAAGCGCAGAACCTGCGCCGACCATCACGCGGACTCCGACACAAAATCCGGCGACAATTGCGGCGTTGTATACGCCTATTCCAACAGCCGCGTCTGCATCTACAGCCACGTTGACGCCTTCTGTGACACCGACAGCAAGTGACACACCACGACCAACGGTGACATTTGTCGAAACCAGCACGCCCGCGCCAACGTTTACCCCGTCTGAAGCGCCCGCAGCCGTTGGGATGAGTGAACCGACGCAGCTTGACCACTATTTATTGCGGCGGCCTATCCTGCGCGACGCAACGAACGAAAATGTGGACTGGATTGACCGTACTTATCCCTATGGGGGAACACAATTTGGCACGCGCGAAGTGCATCGGGGTGTGGAATTTGTCAATACGCGCTTTACGACGATATACGCGGCAGCAGATGGTGTTGTGCTCTATGCCGGGACGGATGAAGAAACACAGGTCGGTCCCGAACTGAATTACTATGGCAACGTCGTGGTCATCCAACACGCCATTATGTCGCCCGAAGGACTGCCCGTATTCACGCTTTATGGGCATTTACAGGACTTTAGTGTGCAATCAGGGCAAGCAGTACGCGCAGGGGATGAAATCGCGCGTGTTGGCGATTCGGGCATTGCTATAGGCCCCCATGTGCATTTTGAAGTACGGGTTGGCGACGGTTTTGATTATAGGGCGACTCGAAATCCCGAATTGTGGCTGCGACCTTATCCTGAATTTGGCACACTGGCGGGACTGGTAACAGACAACGCAGGGCAGCCACTGCATGGGGTAGTGATGACTGTGCGCGCGGGTGAATTCAGCCGCGAGATTTATAGCTATGGGGATGAGTCGGTCAACAGCGATGCCGCATGGGGCGAGAATTTCACGCTTGGCGACATCCCCGTTGGCGAATACGAAGTCATTATTAGTAATGGCAACGGTCAGGTGCGTTTTCGAGACAATGTGACAATCGAAAATGGCGTCACGACATGGCTGCCGATTGTGCTGGATGAATAAACAAAAAACGGGCTGTCCAACCATGGGCAGCCCGTCATCGTTATGCTGGTTTATGGGGCATACACGCGATAGGTCAGGGTGATGAGACCACCCGCAACGACACTATCCACATGGATAACGCCGCGATTGCCTTCCGCAGTGATAATGCCGATATAGGCGTTCGGCAGCAGGGCGACGTTCAACGATGTCGCCGAAACCAGCGCCGGGTCAATCATGTTGTAATGAACTTGCTCGATGCTGTTGAGACCTGTCAGGATGAACATGCCCGATCCAGCCGGAACCGGGGCAACGAAATCGAGTGCCGTACCGCCCGCGTTCCACATGACATCGGCTGTGCCCGCACCTTCGAGATTTAAGACACCGCCGGGATTGAATGTGAGGGTGCCGGCGTTGAGGATAGAGCGGTCAAGGATATAATTATAGCTGAAGCCATTGTTGTTGGCCTCGCCTGCTGGCCCTTCATCTACCTGACTGTTCAAATCTGCGATGATGACGACTGCTTGCGGCCCTGTCGCGCCATTGAGTGTGCCTGTAAGCGTGATAGTGGTCTGTTGACCTGCGGCTAGACCCGGCACATTGACACCATTGTAGACATTGTCGGGCAGGAAGGTTGCGGCGACAGCAAATGGCCCTGCATCCACCGTCCCTTGATTGCGAACGGTGACCATTGCGTTAAATGGCACGCCGCGGGTGATGCGCGATGGTGACGCATTGACAATCACAATGTCGGGGAAGGGCGGCGCGGTTGGCGTGAGTGTCGCTGGCGGTGGTGTGGGGGTTGGCGGAATCTGAACGACGGGTATTGAACTGCGATCACCAAAGACCTCAAGTAGATAGGTTGCCAGCCAGCCATTTTGCCCCCGATAAGAAATCACCACCCAGCTAAAATCGGCTGTCGCCCCAATGACGCGCGCCTGTTCGCCCTGCTGCATCTGCCCCAGCACGTCGTATTCAAGGCCGGGACCACTCCGCACATTCTGAACACTGCTCTGAATGGTGAGCACAACGCCTTCAGGTGTGGCTGTGGGTTGGGGTGTGGGCGTGGCAACGACGACAGTGACATCCTCATCGGTAATGCGATTTGGACCGAGATACCGTGCGCGGACTTCGGGCGCGCCGAAAGCCCCTAACTGCGTTACCATCACGTTGTCGCTCATCTCGCCGCGAATCAGTTGTGCGGGACGGAGCAAACCCTGCGCGCCTTGCACATTATTGATTTGGCTGAGATTGCCCGTGAGTTCGCCGGGCAGACGAATGGCTTCGGCTATGAGGTAGACCGCATCGTAGCTGGCTGCCGAAACAGGTGAGGGTAGTGAGCCAAACGTCCGAATATAGGCATTGAGGAAATCGTTACTTGCCGGGTCGGTTGAGCCGAGTGACCAGGTTGTCACACCGATGATGCCGCTGAGTTCGCTGAAAGGGACATTGGCGCGGAATTCGTTGGTCTGTGTGTCGTTATAGGCAAATTGACCGCCCCAATTGTTGCTGCGAAGACTGCTATAGAGTTGTCCGGCTTCGGTAGGTGGCCCAAAAACAACCACGACCTGCGGGTTAATTTGACTGATGGTGGTTGCGATTTCGGCGATGTTGGTGGTGTTATCCAGCAGGTAGGATGCCTGTGGCGGCGCGCCTAAGGTGGATGCGGCGGTGGAAAATCCCACAACATTCGCTGTGCTGCTAATATCGAGTTGGACGGTGACAATGCGGCGCGCGCCCAATTCATTGATGATGTAATCTGCCAATGCGCGTCCCATGACGGCATCTGGCGCACGCACGCGGAAGATGCGCCCGGACGAATCCGATGCGATAATCGTGTCACCTGTTGCCGTTGTCAGCACGGGCACATTCAGGCTTTGCAGCACAGCCAACCCACGCAGCGCGTCTTCGGTGGTTTCTGGCCCGATGACAGCAATTACACCAGCGTTTTGAATAGCGCTGACGGCAGCGGGCAGATTTTCGCCAGATGCGAGGGGTACATGCAGGAGTTCGAGCCGGAAACTGGCGCCGTTTGCCCCGACAACGCCACCAGCGTTGTTTAACTGTTGAACAGCGAGACGTGCGCCATTACTGAGTGGAGTGTGTTCTTCACCGAGAATGCCGATGGTGAAAACACCCGCATCTTGTGCTCCTGAAATGCCAAATATCAATATCACAATGGGTAGGAGCAGAAAGGAACGTAATAAGTGCCGATTCATGTTGCGACGAAACATATGGATTGCGCCTCCTTCACTATCGGGAGCTATTCAAACCTGATTGTAACACTTTAATCGCCGGTGTGGTCTGGTATTTTATCCCTACTTGATTTTAATTTGTGGACTGACTATACTGACGACACTGCCTGTGTAAAGATGAGCTAAATACTGTCTGCTGTCTATGCAACGTGAACGTGTCACAGACGACATCTATATATTCACCAGCGACCAATACGTGCAGGTTACGGCAGGTGTGGTGATTACTACAGCCGGGGCGGTGGTGATTGATACTCTCCTCTATCCCGATGAAACCCGCGCAATCAAGCGGTTTGTTGAAGAGCGTCTGGGCACAAAAATCAAATATGTCGTGAATACACATTTCCATGCCGACCATACCACGGGCACTTGTTTTTTCGATGGTGCCGAGGTCGTAAGTCATGTGCGTTGTCGAGAATTATTGGACATTCGAGGGCGCGATAGTCTGGAACGGACAAAATCGGCCTCTATCGAAATGCGTGATGTCGAGCTGGTGCTGCCGACAATGGTTTTTGACGACAGCCTCACAATGTATATCGGTAATAAAACACTCAAATTTTGGTCCACACCCGGTCATAGTCCCGATTCAATTGTGTGTCTGATAAAAGAAGATCAAGTGTTGTTTGCGGCAGATACCTTGATGCCGCTGCCTTATTTTGTTGATGGGAGTTATGAATCATTCCTGCAATCGCTGCGGAGTCTTCACAACAGTGGCTTTGAAAACATCGTGCAAGGGCACGGCGAAGTTGTGCTGCGGGGTGAGGTTGAAGGCAAGATTCAAGAGGATATTGATTACTTGCTGTGTTTGAAGGCTGAAGTTGATAAGGCCTTGATGTCTGAAGCGCCCGACGAAGCGTTGGCGCAAATTGACATCGAAAGTTGTGGTAAGAGCCGCATCTTGTTGAACGGGGCGGTTCAGCAGCTTCATCAGCAAAATGTGGCTGCGCTGGCAAATCAGCGCCGTCAAGAAATGCAGCTTCAGCCGTAAATAGTTGTGTAAAGATGAAAAATTGAATTACTGAGAGGGTCCGATGACTGAATCGCCTGATGAAGTATATCTAACTGAAGAAGGAGCCGAAGACCTGCGCCGTGAATTAACGGAACTGGTCGAGGAGCGCCGCCCGGCATTGGCGATTAAGTTAAAAGAGGCTGTTGCCGAAGGCGACCTGAAAGAAAACGCCAATTATCACGATGCCAAAGAACAGCAAGCCTTTGTCGAGTGGCGCATCAAATATCTGGAAAATCTGCTGCGGAGCGCCAAAATCATCTCCAACGACGGCGCTTCGGACGTGGTGGGACTAGGCAGCGAAGTCACGATCCGCGAAGAGGGCAGCGACGAAGATGAAACCTATAAAATCGTCGGCGCTGCCGAGGCCAATCCCCGCGAAGGTAAAATCTCGCAGCGCAGTCCGATTGGGTCCGCCTTAATCGGGCGCAAAAAAGGCGACAAAGTGCAGGTCGAAACGCCGGGTGGCAGTGTCACGTTCAAGATTCGCAAAATCACCTGAGAGTTCATCGGTTATATCTAGCGAAGCAAAAAATCAACCCTGTCAAACACGAGACAGGGTTGTTTGTTTCTAGCGATTAGGTGACAACGGGGTGAAATCCCCTGTGCCACCAAATGGATCGTCATCATCGTCATCATCGGACGGCATTTGCAGCGGTGGTGGGGTTAAGGGTTGCAATCCTGTGCCCATTGGCGGTGGTGGAGGTGGTTGCAATGGCTGCGCCTGTAGTTGCCCGCCGTATGCTGGCGGTTGTTGTAAGGGTGGCGGCGTCAGGGGCTGCATTTGTTGGGGTTGCAATGGTTGTGGTGGTGGCGATGCAGCCGGCGGTGGTGACCCGAATCCTGCCACACCCGGAGCCGCAGTTGTCATTGGTCTCACACCCGGAGGTGGTGGGGCATCCGGGTCTCTTTGCCACGCTGATAGTTCTAGCGTTAAATTTTCAATCGCGCTGTTGGGTGGGGCAGAGCCATCGGTTATGAACGCCAAATCGGTTACATTCGCTTGAACACGAATTTTATCCGTTTCCATTTTGAACTTTCCGCCGGCCTGTATTTGCACCAGATCGGTTGCTGGATTTTCAACCCGTACCTCTAATTGGGCGCGAGTTGCGGGGTCATTAAAGGCGTGAGGTGTCATTAGGATTGTGGTCAGTGTGCGCGTGAAATCTTCTTTATCGAACAACCAAACTTCAATCGCTGTGGGGTCGCCATCATCGGTTGACTTGGCGATGGATGCGCCAAATTCACCGAGGAACATATCATTGGCATCTTCAATCGCGAACGAGTCGTCGTAGTTGCGGCCTTTGGTGTAAATCGACATTTTCTGCGTGACAGGTTCGCCAAGCTCTTCATCGACTTCCGCCACCATCGCTTTTTCGGCTTCACGCGCTTTCTGAATGCGTTGGCGGTCTGCGGCTTCTTTCATCCGTTGTTCGCGATATTCGGTATTGCGCCGCATTCGCACTTGATGTATCGCACCCGCGACGATGTTGGGATAAATGAGCAAGCGCCATACGACAACCAGAATTGGCGTAACCACAACCACTAGCACAATGGGGAGGACGAACGACATCAAACTGGCAAAAAAGCCTTGATTGCTGGGTGCAGGCGTGCCCGTTAGTTCGCCAGCAAGAGGCAAAATCTGCTGCAAATCTTGCTGAACGGTTGGACTGCTGGCACTGTTGATGGCATTTTGAATAGTTGTGGACGGATTTTCGACTTGTTGTAGTAAGTCACGGATACCCGTATCATCGTAATACCCGCGTTGGGCTGCGGCCCCCGCCATGATGACCCACTGCTCACGGGCGGTTGGGTTTAGCTGGTGCGGTGAGCCGTTATAATAAACGGTTGGCGAACAGCCATAGGCCCACACCATCCCCAGGAAAATTCCCAGAACAAGCAGTATAATGGTCTGTTTGGTGGGCATAGATGGCTCAAGGACGATTTTGTATAAGCCATTGTAAGAGTCAATAATATAGTTACGTATCCGCTGAAGCATAAACGTCGCCTTTCATTCGGCTGGTTTGTGCGGTTAAAGAACACGTTCATTGTAATGGAAAATACGATGGCACGACAAGTTAAGACGTGCCATCTCGTACTCAGTATAACGCACAGCTAGCATGATGCAACGTTTTAAAGTGATTAGGCTATACGTGAAATTAGTCCTAGCCCGTTGATAAATCGTGCATCGGCTCTTCTGCATCTTCATCAGACTGTTTCGTCGCCCCTTTGGGCAATCGCCAGGTTGAGTATTCACACTCCGGCCAGCGTGAACAACCATAAAAGGTGCGTCCGCGTTTGGTTTTCTTCATCACCAATTCGCCCCCGTGCTCCGCACCACATTCTGGACAGGTTACGCCTGTTAATTCCAGATGTTGTTCGGTATGGCGGCATTCTGGATAATTGCTACAACCGATAAATTTGCCCCATCGCCCATATCGAATAAGCAAATCGCCTTCGCCACAGGTTGGACATTTACGCCCGATAAGTTCTTCCTGCCGCATTTTGGGCATATGCTGGCGGGCATTGACAAGCTGCGATTCAAATGGGCTATAAAACTCCGACAACATGGGACGCCATTCTTGTGTGCCTTCAGCAATGTTGTCGAGTTTGTCTTCCATGTTGGCGGTAAACTGATAGTCCAGAATGTTCGGGAAGAATTGTACCAACAGGTCGTTGACGATTTTGCCCGTCTCAGTTGGCATGAGCCGTTTTTCTTCTTTGGTGACATAATTTCTGTCTTGAATGACTGCGAGCGTTGGGGCATACGTGCTCGGACGCCCAATGCCATATTCTTCCAATGTGCGAACGAGGCTGGCTTCGGTATAGCGTGGTGGTGCCTGTGTGAAATGTTGTTGCGGCAGCAATTGAATCAAATCCAGCACCTCATCCACGCTGAGGTCGGGCAAGATGCGCCCTTCATCTTCGTCGGCAACGGCGTCTTCGTCGCGTGTTTCTTCATAGAGTGCCAAAAAGCCGGGAAATTTGATGGTGCTGCCGGATACGCGGAACAGATACGGCCTATCGTTTTGTGTTTGTCCGGCGACAATTTCGACACGAATGGTGTTATAGACGGCGTTTTCCATCTGGCTGGCGACAAAACGTTCCCAAATGAGCTTATACAAGCGGTATTGATCGCGGGAGAGTTTGTCTTTTAGGGCATCGGGTTCACGCAAAACAGCGGTTGGACGAATGGCCTCGTGTGCTTCCTGAGCGCCTTTGGCTCGGGTCTTATATTGTGGCGGCGCATCGGGTACATAGTCCTTGCCAAAACGATTGAGCACATAATCGCGGGCTTCGGACTGGGCTTGTTCGGAAACATTGGTACTGTCGGTACGCATATAGGTAATCAGGCCCGCAGCATCGCCCTTATCCAGATCAATCCCTTCATAGAGTTGCTGTGCCACGCGCATCGTCCGTCGGGCAGTATAGCCTAATCGACGCGAGGCTTCCTGCTGCAAGGTGCTGGTGGTGAAGGGCGCAGAGGGTTTACGCTGGCGCGTGCCCCGTTTGACATCGCTCACGGCATAACGGCTTTGTTCGAGAATATCGAGATGGGGGCGAACATCCGCCTCTGTATTGAAGGCCACATCTTCATCCCGGATTTTGACTAAGCGCGCGATGAAGGGTTTCGTCTCGTTTTTGCCATTGTCGGCCTGTTTTTGTAGTTTGGCATCCAGTGTCCAATATTCGACAGGGACAAAGGCCTCGATCTCTCGTTCACGGTCAACGACCAACCGCACGGCGATGCTCTGGACACGGCCTGCGGATAACCGATTGCGGACGCGATCCCACAATAATTCGGTGATGTTATAGCCGACTAAACGGTCCAGGATACGGCGGGCTTGCTGGGCATTAACGAGACTCATGTTAATGTCGCGCGGTTCTTCAAAAGCGTGTTGGATTGCTGGTCGTGTGATTTCGTGGAAGACCACACGCTGCGCTCTTGAGGTATCCATATCCGTAGCAGCGATGAGATGCCATGCGATGGCCTCTCCTTCGCGATCCGGGTCGGTTGCTAAAAAGACCGATGCAGCACCATCCACCGCGCTTTTCAGGTTTTTGACTGTATCACGTTTGTCGTTGGGTACGCGGTATTTTGGCTCGAAGTCATTCTCGACATCAACCGAGAGTTGTGTCACGAGTAAATCGCGGACATGCCCTTTAGATGCCATGACCGTATACTCACTGCCAAGAATGCGCCCGACACTCCGCGCTTTGGCGGGTGATTCAACGATAACCAGTTTGCCCCTGCGCTTGCGCGATTTGTCGTCAGTGCGGCGCGGTCTGGCTACATTTTCGGGTTTAGGGACGTTTTTGTGTGCGTGGGTCTCGCCCATACGGAACAGGGTTGTCCCACAGACCGGGCATTCGCCGCGCGTGCCGGGCGCGCCTGTTCGTGTATAGACGGCCTCGGCGTCTTTTAAGTCCCGTTTTGTTTTACATTTGACACAATACGCCTGTAATTTATCGCTCATGCTTGTCCTTCAACATTCCAAAACGTTCAGTGTATGGCTGCTTTATAAGTGATAATCTTCTTTACCGTGATGTGCAAGTCAATTCATATCGCGATAGCATGAATAGCTTGTGATTATGTATATACTAGGTCAATACCCGGCTATATTGCATGTGTCCGACGTTTTGTGCAAGGCCTTTTAATTCCAGAATAGTTAAGGTACTGCTGACTGTTTGTGCAGATAAGCCTGTCATGCGGGTCAGGTCGTCAATATGAATAGGGTCTGCGCCGAGTTGGGTCATAATCTGCCTTTCGATGTCATTTTCCGGGATGATGTGCGCGGTGGTGGTGCGTGTTTGTATGTTAGTATAGGTGACATTCAGCTCGTCAAGGATGTCGCGCACCCGTAAAACCAGTTTTGCGCCCTCTTGTATCAGGCGGTTCGTGCCACGCCCCATGGGATTGAAAATATTGGCTGGTATCGCAAATACCTCGCGTCCCTGTTCTAATGCCACCTCAACCGTAATTAACGCGCCACTTTTTTCTGGCGCTTCCGTGACTAACACGCCGAGTGACATCCCGCTCATAATCCGATTGCGACGGGGAAAATTGCGCCCTTCTGGTGGTGCGCCCAACCGAAATTCGCTGACCAGCGCCCCCTGATGCACAATTTGCTCGGCGAGTGCTTGATGATCGGGTGGATATATAATATCGATGCCTGTCCCCATCACCGCAATTGTTCGTCCACCACCTTCCAGTGCGGCCCGATGTGCCATGCTGTCTATACCATGTGCAAGGCCGGAAACAATAGTAATCCCCTGCGCGGCGAGATGTTTTGTTAACTTAAATGTGGCATCTCGTCCATAGTGTGTGGGTTTGCGCGTGCCAACAACCGCCAAAGCCATTGAATCTATGGGTGCAAGCGCGCCCCGCACATAGAGTATCGGTGGCGCATCATCAATTTCGCGTAAGTTCGCTGGATAAATGTCATCCTCCAGCGTGATTACATGGGCGTTGGCCTGTTTGACGCGCTCGACTTCATGATCAAGATCAATGCCAGGCCGCAGTTTGAGCACATTTTCTAGCGCCTGATTATCTAACCCGGCACTTTTCAGGGCGGTTTCCCCGGCAGACCATGCTTGTTGCAAATTACCAAAGTAACTATTGAGTTGGGCTAATCGACTGGGACCAATTGTAGGTATGAGACTAAAACCGAGCCAATACCTTGTTTGCGTGTTCAAACGGCAAACTCTCACCCCCATATATCCACGTATTGCACAGCATAGCAAGCGGTTATTGGGCTTGTCAAGCAGTTATTGGCTATCGGGGAGCAGTCCCTCAGGCAATTTAACGACAATTTTTCGGGCATTGATGTTGGTTTCGATGAGGGTTTCATCGGTAATTGGGATTAGAATTTCGCCGTAATCCTCGCTCTGCACCACATAGACATCATTTGCCCCGGTCTCGATAATGTCGGTAATGTCGCCTAAAACGCTGCCAGCATCAGTATGAACGCACATTCCAATGAGCTGGTAAAGATAGATTTCGCCCTCGTCTAGTGGAACGGCATGGGCAATGTCTACCATAACCAGCAAATCACGCAGTGTTTCGGCAGTATTGCGGTCGCGGATTCCGTGTAAGGTCAATAACCCATATCCCTTGTTGCGGCGCATGGCTTTGAGGTGATAACGGTCTGCTTTCTCTTGCATCGGGTCGCTGCCAAGATAGATAAATTCTAAATTTGCGATGCGTTCGGGATAATCGGTCATCAACTGGACGCGCAGTTCGCCACGCACACCATGCGGACGCAGCACTTTGCCAAGAACCAGATAATAGGGTTGAGGTGTGTTACTCAACCCTGTCTGTTGTTCGTTTGTCATGTGGTTAATCTATTTCGAGGATAATCCGATTGCGTTTGCGACTGCTCGAGGCACGCAGCAGAGATCGTATCGCATTCGCGACCCGCCCATTTTTACCAATCACACGCCCCATATCATCTTGAGCGACATGCAGTTGCAAGATGGTGGTATTGCCACGATCTTTATGTGTGACAGTGACCTGGGCGGGGTCGTTCACCAGATTTTTAGCGATATGTTCAACCAGTTCTTTTTCCATAAGGGTTCTGTCTCCGGTTCAGTATCGGCAATCTGGCTTATGCTTCGGCGTCTTCGCTTGCGTCCTCTTCAGCATCGGCGTCATCAGCAGGCACAGCGTTGCTTTCGGTTTCTACCTCGTCAACGATGGCTTCCATTTCCTGTTCCTTTTGCTTGGATGCACCCGCAGCCGGGGCAGGATAGGCAGTTCGCGGGTCAATGTCCTGTACATCGGTAGCAGCCTTTTGCGCTTCTTCGACCAGTTTTTCGAGGTCTTCGCCTTTACGCAGGCGTTCGAAGCGTTCCCATGTGCCGGTATGCTGCATAATGCGTTTGACGCTATCTGATGGCTGTGCGCCCACGCTCAACCAGTGCAGCGCGCGGTCTTCCTGAAGCACTTCCGTCGCGGGACGGGTGCGGGGGTTATAATGCCCGATAATTTCGATAAAGCGCCCATCGCGTGATGTGCGTTGGTCGGCTACCACGACGCGATAGCTCGGTTGTTTTTTCAGTCCAGTACGGCGTAGACGAATTCGAATCATTGCTTACTTATGCTCCTTCAAAATTTACCGGCATCTTCTTCCGGTATGTGTATTGATAATGTCGCTATAGATAGTTAGATCATACCGGGAAGACTGGGCATACCGGGTATTTTCGGCAGCCGCCCCCGACGGAGCTGCTGCATCATCTTCTGCATCTGCCGGAATTGGCTGATGACATCGTTCACATCCCGCACTTCTACACCACTCCCGGCGGCGATGCGTTTTCTGCGGCTGGCATTCAACAGCTTTGGATTATTGCGTTCGGCAGGTGTCATTGAGTTGATGATGGCTTCCACCCGTCGGATGCGCTGTTCGACTTCTTCGTTATCGACCATTTCCGCCATTTGCAGACGACTCATGCCGGGAATCATGCCCATGAGCTTGGTGATCGACCCCATTTTGCGAATCTTTTGCAACTGTTCCAGAAAGTCCTGCAACGTGAAGTTGTTTTCCATCAACTTCTTTTGCAGGCGCAGGGCTTCTTCTTCTTCATAGGCTTCCTGCGCCGTCTCGATGAGCGACAGCACATCGCCCATGCCGAGAATGCGGTCTACGAGGCGATCTGGATGGAACAATTCCAGCGTATCCTTCGACAGTTTTTCGCCCGTGCCAAGATATTTAATCGGTACGCCCGTCACCGCCCGCATCGACAGCGCCGCGCCGCCGCGCGCATCACCATCCACTTTCGTCAGGATGAGACCCGTGATGCCCACGCGCTCGTTAAAGCCACGCGCGATATTGACCGCTTCCTGGCCCGTCATCGCGTCTGCAACCAGCAAGACTTCGGCGGGTTGTGTGCGCTTCTTGATTTCTTCAAGCTCACGCATCAAATCTTCAGCGATTTGCAGACGACCCGCTGTGTCGATGATGGCGACGGCTGCGCCCGCATCTTTGGCGGCTTTTAAACCGCGCACCACGATGTCTTCGGGTTTGGCGGACACACCTTCTTCGTAATAATCGACCTGCACCTGTTTCGCCAGGGTTACAAGCTGGTCAACGGCTGCTGGACGATAGGTATCGGCGGCGATGAGAAAGGGCTGTCGTCCCTGTTCGCGCAGATGCAGTGCCAGTTTGCCCGCAGTGGTGGTTTTACCCGACCCCTGCAAGCCGACCATCATAATCACATGCGGTTTGCTGCTGCCGGAAAAGTTCAAGCGTCCGGGTTCGCCCAGCGTTTCGACCAGTTCTTCATGGACGATTTTGATGACTTGCTCGGCGGGGCGCAGGCTCTTATGCACCTCCGCGCCAATAGCCCGGTCTTTCGCCCGATTGACAAAATCCTTGACGACAGGCAGCGCGACATCGGCTTCCAGCAGCGCCATACGTACCTCACGCATGGCGTCACTTACATCTTTTTCACGAACGATACCGCCTTTGCCAAGACTATCAAATGTCTTTTGGAGGCGTTGACTCAAACTTTCAAACATAAATATTCCCTGGATAAAACCGCGCCCGGAATTGTAGATGACAGACTGGCATACGTCAAGATATGATGACGGGCAGCGGTACGGTCAACATTTTCAGTATACGAGGCAGATATTGAATTGTCGTAAGAAAAACACCTATTGCGGCGCTATATCCTGGGTGGAGATTTGCTCTGGAATGAAGCGCCACATGATGAGCACCGCCACGATGCAAAATGCCATCGACAGCAGGCCAATGAATTGAAAGCTGCCTGTCCATACATACAGTTGTCCGCCTAACCACGCACCGCCCATTCGCCCTAACGAATGCGCCGCGACATTGCCGCTCATCATCACCGCACGCGCATTGGGCAGAACTTCGGTGAACAGCGGGATAGATGAAACGATAGCAACTTCCACAAAAAAGAACATGACAAATAGACCAACGAGCGTCACAGGCAGGCTAAACGACAGCAGCGGCAGCACGAGATACCCGATTCCACTCATGACGACCCCGATCAAGGCCATGCGCCGCTTGCCGAAGCGATCAGCCAGTCCAATCACCCCGAATTCACCCACAACTTCTGCTACGGCAATGATAACGGTGACAATGCCCAGTGTCGTCACGACCAGTTCAAACGATAGTTCCATCCACTGGCTGTAGTTGATAAAAAAGATTTCGTTCGCTGCTACAAACAACATCGAATAGGCGAGCGCGCCCACTGCCGCTGGCGACTCGCGGATGATACGCCATGCGGTAACGGGGTTAACCAGTCGGACTTTGCGCTTGACATTGGTGGAACTGTCGGGCGGCAAAACATAGGCGACAACAGCAGTGGCGACGACCAATGAAAGTGCCAGTAACGCGAAAATCGACTGCAAGCCACTCGTGTCCAGCAAAAATCCGGCCACGGGCGCGGCCACAAACAGCGACCCCGCCCAACTGAGTTCGGTGATGCCGATGGCCTGTGCGCGGCGCGCATAGGGCACTTTTTCGCCCAGATAGGCTTGCATCGCCGGGTCGTAAATCATCTTGCCAACGCCATAAAGGATAAATATGAACGCGAATAACCCAAAGTGTGGTGCGGACACACCCAACAGACTAACACCCGCCATCAATAGCATTGATCCCAGCATCACACGTTTGGGGCCAAATCGTTCGGTCAATGTGCCAAATAATGGACTGGTGACACCGATTCCGGCCTGGACTGCCACGACATTCTGGACATAATCAATTGGGACCCCAAGCTGTATGGCGATGGTGTTGATAAAGGGATAGGGAAATCGTCGCGTGATATTGATAATCAGGCGGCTGAATGTCAGCGCGAATACTGATTTAAGTATCGACCAATCTCTGGTTTTTGTCTCGGTGTGCAAAGTGGTGACTGTCCCGGTGTGTACTCAGGATAATAAGAGCGCTGCCATACGCGGCACAAAATCGGTGAGGGCACGGACATCGGCAAAGACATCCTTTTGACTGCCGATGATGAGTCCCGGCACATCATTTTCCGTGTGTTTGCGGGTGCTGACATCTTCCATGTTGCCATGATCGCTGGTGACGATGATGACGCCTTCGTCATCGTCCCACGCAGCCAGGACGCCCGCCATCACGCCGTCGAACA
The DNA here is from genome assembly GCA_964614375.1 of uncultured Anaerolineaceae bacterium. GTDB lineage: Bacteria > Chloroflexota > Anaerolineae > Aggregatilineales > Phototrophicaceae > CAZTLI01. The sequence goes on along the minus strand of CAZTLI010000025.1, from coordinate 8,320 downwards.
ATTCGAGGATACGAATGCCATCTTCGATTGGCCCGCGATGCCCCACAATATCCGACCACCAGTGCGAATGGAAGGCAAAATCGTACTGCCGCGAGAGTTCAACCAGTTTGACGCCCGCTTCGTGCGGTGTATAAACAGGTGTATCGGCATAACCGAGTTGGGAACGCCAGCCTTCGCCCGTCCAATCGCCAGAGAGCGCCTGTCCACTGTAGATTTCGGCCTCGCCAAATGTCGGCAAACCCGCCTCATGGGGCGCAAGTTGAAAACTCGCGCGCAGGCTTTTACCGCGATTGATACCTTTGTGCCAGCGTGGAGGGTAGGCTTCTAGCAGGGCGGCGGTTTTGCCCGCATTGACGACCTGTTTGAAGAAATTATCTGCCGCCAGAAGTTTGCGCGTATCTGCGTCGGGTTTGGGGCCATAATGTCGGCCTGTGATTTGGGGCACGTTTTTTCCGGTGAGGATGGTCGCTTGACCTGTCCCACTCTGGGGACGACCCGGCACGCCAAGGCAGGGGTCAGTCGGAATAAAGAGCGCGCGCGCCGATTCCTGCCTGCCCATGTCCCGCAGCCAGCGATGTCCATTCGTCAGCGCAGTCAATGTCGGCATGTGGGCGGCGGCAAATGGATTAACCGTCGGGTCGTTATCACCGAGACCGATTCCATCTAAAAACAGCATCAAAATGTGCATGAAGGCTTACCCGTCGTAGTTCAGGAGGAAGGGATTGGTCTGGCGCTCTCTGCCGATGGTTGTTTCTTCCATGTGTCCCGGCAGCACCCGCACATCGTCCCCCAACGGCATCAGTTTGGTGAAAATCGTTTCCATCAGTAGATTGTAATTGCCCCCAAATAAATCAGTCCGTCCGATGCTGCCTGCGAACAGACAATCGCCACTGAAGACGATGTTATGGTCACGCATATAATAGGCGATATGGTCGGGCGCATGACCGGGCGTGAATATCGTCTCCAGCTTAATTGCACCGAGTTCGATGGTTTCCGGGTCATTGCCAAGCAGTTTGTCGGGTTTTGCGCCTTCGGGGAAGGGCTTGCCGAAGAATAGCTGTCCCTGCTGCGGCAGTGATTCTAGCCACTGCACGCTTTCGCTGTGTGTCCAGAAGGGCGCGTCGGTCTTCTCTTTCAATTCTTTGCTCGCCAGCACATGGTCAAAATGGGCGTGTGTCGCCAGTATCAACTTGATTGTCCAACCCGCGTCTGTGGCGGATTTGATGAGCAGCGGCGCATCGTCTACAGGATCAATGACCAGCGCCTCTCGGGTGTCAGTATCGCCGACAATATAGGCGTTGGTCGCTACGGGGCCAAGCGTCAGCATTTTGATTGCAACGGTCATACATTTTCTCCTGTGGCTTCGGTGACTTTATGCTTTCGTTTTCTCAAGCGACGCAGAGTCATATCCAGCAGCATTTGCAGCTCATCCATTTTGAGCAGATAGGCGACGCTGAAGAACACCAGCGCCCCGCCCAGACTCTCAATGGCGACCTGTGCCACAGTATATACAAACCCGCGTTCTGCCAATCCGATGCTCACCCACAGGCTGTTGATGACGACAATGGCGAGTGCCATGACCAGACTTGCTGCCAATGTCTTAGCAACAGTCCGCGCCAATTGATTTTCGGTGATACCGTTCCATCGTTTGCGGAGGAGTATCAGCAGGAAAATGACCTCAAACGCGACGCCGAGAGAATTTGCCAGCGCCAGCCCACTTACGCCCATTGCGCCAGTCTGCACTATATCATCAAATGGGCTGACACCGCTCAGGAGATACGACAGCACGAGATTGATGCCCGCACCGCCGAGCGCTGCCAACAAAGGTGTAAACGTATCTTTATCGGCGTAAAAGCTGCGGGCGACCACTTCCAGGGATGAATGCACCACGAGACCCAGGGCGAAAAATTGCAGTGTGCTATAGACCAATATGGAGTCCGACGCATCGAATGCACCGCGTTCCAGCAGGCTGATGAGTGGTCGTCCAACAAAAATTAAGCCAATAGCCGCTGGAATCGTCGCTATCACCACGAAACGCAGCGCACCCGACATCGCATCACGTTTGCCGTCGCCATCGCCGCGTTCGCTGAGCGCCGCCAGTGTGGGGAAGACGACTGTGCCCATCGCTGTACCAATGAGCGTTTCCGGGATTTGCATCAGTCGCCAACCCCAATCCAGGGCACTCACAGACCCTGTGCCCAGACGTGAGGCAATGTTGTTCATAATCAAAAAATTGAAGCTAAACACACCCAATCCCGCCACGCGCGGCAGCATCAAACGAATGACCTTCCACAAGTTTGGGTCACGCAGGCCGAGTTCAGGCCACCAGCGCGCCTTGTAGTGAACCAGGCCCGGAATTTGAATGCCAAAGTGCCACGCTGCTCCCAGAACCGCACCAATGGCAATGCCTTTTACACCCAAGGGCCCTAGCAAGAAGATGACGCCAAACAGTATGCCGAGGTCAAACATAATTGGCGCAAGGGCAGGGAGCAGAAAGTGATTGTGACTATTGAGAATGCCCATGCTGATGCCACTGACCGAGAATATCAACGTACTAATCAGTAGAATTCGCATCAATTCCGCTGTTTGCTGGATAGCTGCGTCATCAAAGCCGGGTGCGACGCTGCGCGCAATTGGCACAGCGAACAGGAAAACCAGCACGCTGGCAATCAGTGTGGCAGTGAAAATCGTGTTGATAACGTGCGTCGCTGTCCGCCACGCGCCTTCTTTATCATCTCTTGCCAGAAATCCCGCGAAAATTGGAATAAAGGCATGTGCCAGCGCACCACCAGAAATCAGCGTGAAAATCAGTTCAGGGACACGGTTGGCAGTGACGAATGTGTCCCACTCTGTGCCGACGCCCACTTGACTCGCGATGATGAATGTTTGTATCAGGCTGATGAGTTTTGCCACGCCAAAGGCGACCATGACAATCATGGTGGAGCGCGCGAGGGTGCGATTGCGGGTTGCGGCGTCATGCGCGTGGATTTCTTTAGCACTTTGCGGGACTTCGGCGGTCATGGGCTGTCCTTATCGGTCACGACAAACGATCAATGGCATCACGGGCGGCGATAAAGCGTGTATTGCGTTGGAGCGCCTGACGATAGGCGCTGATTGCGCGTCCCGTCTCGCCCATTGCTTCATAAGCGCGCCCTTGCCAGAAATAGGTTTCTTCGATTTCATCGCCACCGTTGGTCAGATTCACGTTGACATAGCTCAATACATCCGCATAACGTCCGACATTGTAATAGGCTTCAAATGGCCCGAATTGATACCACAACATCCGCCAGGGGACGCCAATTTGCCAGGCACGGTCATAGGCGCGGGCAGCTTCGTCATATCGGCCTAACGCGACCAGCGATGTGCCCATATTGAACCATGCAAATCCATTCTGTGGATTGGCGCGGGCTTCGTCCTGCGCGACATTAAACGCAATTTCGGCAGCCCGTTGGGCATCTGCATGGTCACCGAGTATTGCGTTGACTGTCGGTGCGTCTTGTTCGGTGTAAATGACGACGAATACCCGGTTGAAGGCTTGCCAGTGACGGTCAATCTCATCATACGTTTCGATGTACCCTGTGCCCGTGCCAACGCCAAGAAAACTATCGTAGATATAGAAAATGCGCTGGGCATCGTCATAGCCGACTATGGTGCGGTAGTGCCCAATCCATTCATAGGCTTCGGGCATGAGGCCGGTTTCCATAATGACAGGGAAACCCGCTGCGATGAGTTCGCGCACAATGTCGAGATTGCCACCATAGCGCACCATTGCCTGCACGCCTGTGCGTTCATTCACAAAGTCCGCGATTTCAAATGGTGTGACGTTCTTGTCGCGGTCGTTGGGACGAAGATAATCGCCAGCGACATCTTGATCGTCTGTCCAACCGTAATAGCTCAGGGCCATCGTCACATTGGCAGGGCCACAATTATTCCATGTTTGTGGAATATAGCGTAAACCGCCGAGTTGGGATGAAACCGGGAAACGGCGTGTACTGACCGCTGCTGCGGCGGCAGTGGTCGGGGCCGGTGAGGGCGGTACAGGGGTATGTGTAGCCGGAACAGGTGTTGGGGTGAGGGTCGGCGCTGCGGAGATGGGTGTCGGCTCTGCTGTCATATCAGGCGCGGCTTCGGCAGTCGCATCGGGTTCGGCTGTGTCTTCAGCCGGCGTGCCTACGGCGGGTATGCCAATAGGTGGAATTGTCAGCAGTTCATCCGCATCAATACCACCTGCCTGCGGCTCTGCTGTTGGGACGCGCCCGCCTTCGGGTGTCGGGCGTACCGGGACAAACGCTTCCATAAACGGGAACATATTGACGACCCGTTCTTGCTGTCCACCCGATAGGACATTGGTAAAGATATAGAGTCCGGCAAGGCCACCCGCGATGAACAAGACAAATAGACCGATGACTCCCCACAGCAAAATACGGGGCGGTGCAGAAATGCCTTCATCGTCTTGATGGGCGCGCTTCAGTTCGGGAATAGGGGTTGGATTATCGCTCATAGATGCTTAATCTCCACTTTCAAGCTGCCGACATATATACCACAACCTGCATTGCAAAGATATGCCCGGATGCGTGTGTCGTGTATACAGTGTTTCAGATTTTGACGTGTTCATCCTATGTATCACACTACGACAGTTCAACGATTTGCCCACGCTGTTGATGGGTGAACACTGGTTTGACCCTTGTGCTACTGATAAAATGTTGCGGTTTCCTTAATTGAGGCTGACAGAATCATGGCGAAGTACCGCAATCGCATCCTTATTGGCATTGGTATCGCGTTAATCATTTATGTGGTGCTGCTGCTCATCCTTGATAACGAAGGCCGTTTCACGCGCGAAGTGCTTACCCATCTGCGAATATATCCGGTTTATGTATTTGGGCTGGCGATACTGGCGCAAATCGCGGTGGGATTCTTTCGCTTTTTAGAATGGCATTATTATTTAGGAGTCATCGGCGCACGCGACAAAATCAGCCTGTTGGACAGCCTCGTGATTTTTGTGTCGGGATTTATGCTCACCGTTAGTCCGGGCAAGATGGCGGAATTGTTGAAAGCGGTGTTTTTAAAGGGCAAAACGGGTATCCCAATTGCACGCAGCGCGCCTGTGGTCATTGCCGAACGGGTTATCGACGGCATGGCGGTGATTGTGGTGCTATTTTTTGCGGTGCTGATTGCGGGCGATGATGTGGACATTTCGGATTATCGTGGGCTGATCTTTGCATCGGCTGGGATTCTCCTTTTTGGCCTCATTGCTGTTCAGATACGCCCACTGGCCTATTTCTTACTGGGTCTAGTCGAAAAATTGCCATGGATACAGCGTTTGCACGCGCCGCTGGTTGAGTTTTATGAAAGCAGTCACGAAATCTTTAAACTACGGCATGTCATCCCGACGATGGCGATGGGTGTGGGTGTTTATCTATCAAGCGCTATTGGATTTGTCGTGATTTTGTCGGGCTTTGGCGTGACTATCACCGGGACACTTTTCCTGCAAACGTTGTTTATCGTTGGTGTGTCATCAGCGATTGGGGCGCTGAGTTTTGTGCCGAATGGCGCGGGCGTGACCGAAGTATCGAATACGGTCTTGCTGCTGCTGGTGGTCGCGCCTCATAACCCATTAGTAACAGAAGGCATTGCGGCAACGGCGGCTTTACTTCAAGGGTTTTTCCACAAGTGGTTTCGGGTGCTCGTTGGGATGGCTGTCGCTGTGATTTTCCGCAATCGCTTGCTCTCGGAGACGTTGGAGGCTGATCTGGCAGAATTGGAAGCGGAACGACATCCTCAATCAGTATATCTGGTTGAAAGCGGTACGCATAATAAACGGAGGACAATGCCTCCGTCATCATGATCGAATTTCATTGAGAATTGGCGTTAATTATTCTTCTTCATCGCCAACGTCATCGCCAACGTCATCGCCTCCGAAATCGTCATCGCCAGCGTCGTCGCCTCCGAAATCGTCAGCGCCAGCGTCATCACCTCCGAAATCGTCAGCGCCAGCGTCATCATCCCCGAAGAAATCGCCAAATCCATCGCCTAACTCATCACCGATAAAATCCATAAAATCCGGGTCATCGGCGAAATCATCCAGACCATAGCCCAATTCACCCGTGAGATAGGTCATGATGTCGCGGAAGCCCAATGGCGCACAATCCTCATCGCCACCACTACAATTGAAATCGACATCCCCAAATCGTGCCCAAACATCATCAATATCATCGAAGCTGATGTTATCGAGGACAGAGCCATAATTTTCAAGGAAATAGATTTCATCATCTGTGAGTGGGGGTTCTATCTCAAAGTCATAATCGAGATTATCTATCGGCAGTACATCAAATATCTCAACGTCATACGCTTCCGGGTCACCGGGCACATCTATGGCGTGCAATTCCTCGTCAATCGGCACACTCAAGCGCGAACCTGCCGGGGCGGTGCGACTGCGCCCATTGGCGGTCATGCGGGCAAAGCCATTTAGCGTATTCACCGTCATCATTTGACCCGGATGAGCGGTGAAATAGGCTGTTGAACCCAGTTCAATTTGAACTTCATTGACAGTTAAGGTGATGGATTGTGTGCCCTGTGGCGATTGCACCAGAATGCCGTCTCCCGGTACTTCTTGGCATTGCGGTTCGCCGATACCTGTACTCAAGTAGAAGGCCTGCATGGGGCCATATGACACCGCGCCCGGTTCGACCACATTTAAGGTGTTGATGTCGCCGTCTGTGGTTAATAAGTCCGCAAAAACCCAACCACTCTGGCCCGGGTTATCGAGAAGTTGAACACGCACCCACGAATTATCGGCAAGGCGTCCCGTAGCGATTAGCGTTGTGCCACCGCCGAAACTGGTCATAACCGCGCGGTCTGTACCCGGCCCAACACGCACATTAACGCCCGAACTGCCAGCAACCCGCATAGCGAGTGTCACTGTTGATTGGGTAGCTACCGAGTCCGCCGCATTAGAAATCTCAGAATCGCCAAACATCAGAATTGTGACATTTTGACCCGGTAAAGTGTCCGGTAAATCAGCTTGTAGGCGGAAGAGAGCCACGCCCCATGTGCCCGCTGTTGTGTCGAGTGGACTGGTACGCAGCGTGCGAATGGCGGCGGCACTGACTATATCGCCCGATACCGCGAAGTCGAAATTTGTGGCATCAGGTTGTGGTTCGGCGCTCATAGCCACATGCCCGTAACAGGCTTCATTTCGACCTGTCCCGTCACACACCTGCAATGTCGTCTGGAGTGCCGTTTCGACTATTGCAGGACAATCTCCCGCTTCATCCTGGGCAACGACGATGGCTGTAATTGCAAAGATGAAACAGCCTAAAATGATGAACCGTGTCATGTTATGCCTCACTAATCACTTGTGGAGGTGATTTTTCTTTCCATCGCCATAGCTTACACGATATAACAGTCGCTCTGCAAGCGAGAGAGAAGTGTCATAGGGTAGATAGCAATTATTCTGCTTCAGGGGATTGTTGAGCATGGGCTGCGGCGGCGAGGGCCGTGCCACCGATGCGGGCGGCGAGGGCAATATCATCGCTGTTTTCGAGCACGACAGCCGTCGCATAGCCCGTCCCGTCATCCATGAGGACATAGCCGACAAACCATGCCTGTGTACCGTCACCAGAATAGGCCAGCGCCGCGTGACCGCCTATATTCAATCCGTCTTGCGCGGCGGCCTGTGCAGTCCCTGTTTGTGCCGACTCACGCATCATGCCTTGCATCATTGTGGCGACCTGCGTTGTCATGAATGGTAGTGATGACCGCGTAGCGACGTTGGGCGACCAGACCTCCGCATCCGGGTTACGGATTGCCAGTAATGCGTAAGGCTGGGGCGCGTTGCCACCGTTGATAACGGCTGCTGCTATCAAGGCCATATTTAGCGGGTTGATCGTCATTTGGCCTTGACCGAGTACACGTTCCAGCGGCGTGACCGGGACAATCGGAGTTTCGGTTGACTCGGGTTCAACGGTCGCTTCGACTGCTTCATTGGGTTCGGCGATAAAGCCGGGAATGGTGGGCTGTGTATCGAGGACAAAGGTGGTGAATGTCATATCGACGGCATTCATGCCCGGATTTTCCGCCATTTGCGCGAATGGATAGGGACACCCATAGATGAATGCCTGCGTTAGTGTCAAATCATCGTCTGGCGCAGGGATCGTACACCGCAGTGTCACACCGTTAAGTGTGACGGGTTGTGCCGCGTCCTCAATGAGGGTATCGCGCGGGATGTTATTGAGAAAGGCCAGGGCGATGAGGGGTAGTTGCAGTGTGCCACCGGGTTGATATTGACCTTGCAGCACCCGATTGAAAAACGGATTGCCCG
>CAZTLI010000024.1:22259-23385 GCA_964614375.1 uncultured Anaerolineaceae bacterium | reverse complement strand
CTGGTCGCGGCGATGGGCAAACTCTTCGAAGGCATCGGCGGCAAAATCCACCTGCAAAATTTCACCCGGACGCAGGTCACTATTGGCGACAAAACGCGGCGGCGGTGCGGGCACCACATCGCGCACAATCGGCGCTTCAATTTCCACACGGCGTCCGACACTGGTGCTGTAAAAGCGGAATTGCAGCGTATTGGTCGAGGGCGAAACTTCAGTTTCAATCAGAATATGATAAGGCGTATCGTTCTGGAAGCGAAAATCGCGTTCAGGCGTCCATATCGCCGCGTCGAGACCCATTGGCTGTCCATTGAGTTCATAATAGGCCACACGATAACCATGATTGTTGCGTTCAATAATCTGGTAGCCAGCGCTAAAGGCAGCGCGGAACACGGTTGTGCTCACCTGACAGACACCACCCCCGATTCCGGTCACGGTCTGCCCGCTGAAGATGACCAATCCATCGACAAAGCCCGCTTCGTAGGTCAATGGCCCCAACCAGTAGTTGAACGAAAATTCCTCGCCCGGTGGCACGATGCGACCATCAAAGCGGCTGGCGGCGACGGCGATATTGGTGCGGCGGTTGATAGATGACCCGGTGAAATAGGTCGTCGCTTCGGAGACAAGCTGTGTGATGCCCAATTCGCTCGCCGTGACATTGTTATGGAAGCGCGGTTGGGTGACAACAAACGCCATCGGCACAGTGCGATTGCCGGGTGTGAAGACGCCTTCTTCTAAACGTTGTAATGTGGTCGGAATATCGAGTTCGCGGCCTGTAATCGCGGGTTGTATCAATTCAAGCTGTCCGGTGGCTTGGTTGAAGTGGAAGCGCGCGTCCTGCCCGGAGACGATTAAACCCGGCGCGAGGTCGTTCAGATAGGTCGCGAAGGCTTGCATGTTGATGGACACGTCATAGCGCTGTGTGCCATCGCCATTATCCACCAGACGGATCACCAGCAGCGCCGCAATCTGGTCAACCGTGGCGACCCAGGGGCCAAGCGGCGTGCCATCGGGCGCAGTCGCCACCAGTGTCACCGGGCCAGACAGCGCCAATTGTGCCCGTGAAACGGCGTCATCCGCATTCCAGACGACGGGCGGCGTTTCATTCACGACCAGCGGAATTTCGGCTCCG
>CAZTLI010000024.1:0-22249 GCA_964614375.1 uncultured Anaerolineaceae bacterium | reverse complement strand
CTAGATTGATGATTATCTCGTCCAGTCTGGCGATGGTCGCACGGATGTCTACCGTGCGCCCGGTTTGTCCCGGTGTGCTGACGACCTGACCGCCAGTAATGGTCAGAGACGCATTCGCCGGGTCGCGATTGATGTCTTCCGCGATTTCCAGCAAACGGGCCGCAGCCACATTCTGGTCATACCGGACAACCGGCGCGATACTGCGACCATTGATCCACGCGCTGGCCTGGGCCGCGATATTCGTCACCACATTATCGCTATGCCCCACCGCAAAAGCCGCGTCTACGGTGGCAGTCAAATCGAACGACACCCCCAATTCTGAGGCGCGCATCTGCCAGAAACGGTCACCATGCCGGAAGGTAAACACGGCATCGCGGTCATAGGTAAAACGCGACGCCAGCGCCGCCCGTGCCTCATCATAGGTCATGCCGCCCAAATCCACGCCCAATGCCGAGACTCCCGGCATCACAAGGTCGCTATAGCGGAACTGGAACGCCGCCAGAAAAATCCCCAGCACCACCACCAGCAGCACCCCCCAACCCACAAACAGAATCGGCAGGCGCACCAACCAGGGATTCGTCCTGCTGGCACGCGGCGCATAGGGCGAATGTGGCGGTGGACGATGGGATGGAATGGATGTCATAATGGCCTCAAAAGATTGTTTTCAAATGGGTAGCTGTCGTACACGTCGTCACCATGAACTGCCTGTTTGCAGAAGTAATGAGTACCGTGTGCCGAGTCCTGAAGATTCAGCACCAACGCTGCGAAGACGCTGCTGCTCCTGCGTCGCGAGACATCTTTTACGCACTACGCATCACTTTTACCTCATCACCGAAACTACAAGCTGCCAATTTATAGATCATGCTATTGCATAAAATAGACATCTCTATCCAGACCGATATTACATCCCCGCTTCATATTTTTCGACCAGGGCTTCGGCCTTTTTATACTCCTCAGAGCCTTCTTCGGCACTATCGAGCACTTTCGTCGCTTCGAGGTATTGCTCCAGTGTAATGGTCTCTGCCTGTGACCGTTCCAGTTTGTGCCGTTCCGATTCCAGCCACATTTTCTCGTCGTCGGTCATATCGCCATGCTCTTTGACCATTTTTTCAACATCATCATTGCTGAGTGTGCCCTGTTTGGTGAGCATTTCTTTCAGTTTATCGAATGTCTCGGACATCGAAAGCGCCTCTCCATTGGGTTCAGTCAAAGTACCAGAATAATTCACGCCCATTGTAACATCAGAATCGTCATTTTGTGGCCTATTATCTGGTCTTAAATCGGACAGATTCTCTGGTTGACTTTTGGGCCGCGCCTCGCATATCCTTAAGTAACTTGTGATAAATTGCACGAACTGAATTATAAAGAGGGGACTATGCGCCTGACTATAGTGGCTTTTGGCACACGCGGCGACGTACAGCCTGCGATTGCACTCGGAAAGGGCTTACAAGCGGCGGGCTATGCGGTCCAAATCGCGGCAGCGCTGACTATGCGTGGCTGGGTACAGTCGCATGGGCTGGATTATGCGCCGTTGAGTGTCGATATACATGCCCTGATGAACAGCGAAGGCGGGCAAGCATGGGTCGAAAGCGGCAGAAATCAATTTAACGAAATCCGCCACATGAAACACCTGCTGCACGAACATGGCTGGCCCGCGATTCAAGAGATGTGGGCGCTGTGCCAGCAAACCGATGTCATGATTAGTGGTTTCACGTCGATGACCTTTGTGCAGTCGCTGTGTGAAAGGCTCAATAAGCCGCATATCATGGCTTTATTGCAGCCTGTGCATACCACCCAGGATGGTCGGGCGATTGTCACGCCCTTTATCGCCAGTCGTCCCAGTCGCATCAACAAACTGGCGGGCTGGATATTTGAGGTGATGGTGTGGTGGTTGACCAGCAGCCTGACCAATCGCCTGCGCGAAACCATCGGCCTAGCGCCGACCCGGCGCAAGGCCATGTTCGCGGCGCTCAAATCAACCCCGACCCTCTATGGCTTCAGTCCGCGGGTTGTGCCACGCCCCGCCGATTGGCCTGAAAGCGTCTGCATCACGGGTTACTGGTTTCTGGACGATGAGGATGATTGGTCACCGCCACAAGACCTGCTCGACTTTCTGGATTCGGGCGCGCCACCGATTTATCTGGGCTTCGGCAGTATGTCCAATCGCAATCCAGAGCAAACGGTGCAGATGATGCTGGATGCACTGGCACAAACCGGGCAGCGGGGCATCATCGCCAGTGGATGGGCGGGGTTGGTCCCGCAAGATTTGCCCGAATCGGTATATGTGCTGGATTCTGCGCCGCATAGCTGGTTGTTCCCACGGATGGCGGGTGTGGTGCATCATGGTGGCGCGGGCACGACGGCGGCGGCTTTACGCGCAGGCGTCCCATCAACCATCATCCCCCATTTCACCGACCAGCCCTATTGGGCACGACGGGTCTATGAATTGGGCGTCGGCGCAAAACCGATTCCGCGTCATAAGCTCACAGCCGATAAACTGACCGGGGCCATCCACACGCTGGTGACAGACAAGGCGACGCAGCAGCGGGCGGCGGCGCTCGGTGAGCAGATTCGGGCGGAAGATGGGGTCGCCAACGCGGCACAGCAGATTCAGCAGATATTATCGGTATAGATAGGGCTGCATTACATTTCGTCTCAGGCACACACAGGGGTTAAACGTATCCAGCGACGACAACAAGGGGAAAGTCTTGTTGCCATCGCTTGTGCCTCAGGGTTTGCGAGGTTGAGGATGCGCGTTGTTGAGGGTCGAGGGCAATCACTGCCATTTGCGGTTCGCATGGACTTCGGATTCGGCGAGGGCGTTGCCCTGGGCAATGCGTTCATACATGCGACGGCGCAGAATCGCTTTCTGAATCGCCGCGTCGGTGAGTTCGGCGCGATTGACCGCTTCACTATGCACGATGGGCAGGGTTTGCGTTGCGCGCGGGGCTAGTTTGTATGTCATGGTGTCTAACCTTCTTTCAGCTTTCTTTTGACAATGATGAGTATATGACGGTCTCGAATCGGCCTCAAGGACATATGTCCCAAACGTAAAAATTCAGTTACGATAGGGTGGCAGTGACACAAGAGACGGGAGATAGGTCATGCGCGTGGCGAACGCCGAGCAGACGATTGAGCACTATATTTCAAAATTTGAGATGGCGCGTTTTCTCAATGATGATTTACTGGCGCACTTACGCCTGTTCCACTTCCCGCCCTACAGCCATGTCTATGTCGAAGAGGACGAGCAGCACTATCTCTATTTTCTGGTTGAAGGGCAAGTGCAGTGCAACCATTATCACCTCAATGGCAAACTCGCCGTCATCGCGCTGTCGAAACCGTTTGCCGCTATCGGCGATATGGAGATTTTGAGCGATGTTCGCGTGCTGAGTAATGTCATTGCCACGCAAGACACGATGATGCTGGGGATAGCGCGCAGCATCGTCGAGCGCTATGGCGCGGACGACCCGCGATTTTTGCGCTTTCTGATTGATCAACTCCGGCATAAGTTGTATGAAACCAATGCCTTGCAGATGAACCAGATACTGCCCGTGATCAATCGGCTGGCGTTGTATATACTGGCACACACGTCGGCGGATGACGTAATTATGCCGCCCGATAAAGAAGACCTCGCCTCGTTACTGGGCACAACCTCGCGCCATCTGAATCGCGTGCTCAAAGAACTGGTCGAAGCGGGTATCATCAGCGCCGATTACCCGCTAATACACATCTACAATCGCCCCGCGCTTGAGGAATTGACACAGTAGGGTGACGAGACTAGCTGCCCGCAAACGTGATAACCCTGCACAAACAACACGCAAGACCCGAGTCAGTGCGTGTTTTGGGTTGAATTTGCAGATTGTTCTACCTACCTGATGATGACCAGGGATGTCCCCCTATAGGTCTGCCACTGCCGGAATGACCTCTTTGCCAATGGTTTCCAGCGGTTTGATGTCATGGGCGACAGGCATATTGAAAATTGCATGTTCGATGCCGATGCCCGCCAATTCACGACAGAACGCGATAATATCGGCTGGGGTTGATGGTTCATCGGGGCCGAAGACCGTGCTGAGTGTGGTTTTCTCAATCGTGTCATAATCGCGTCCGAGATCATCGCAATGTTGGCGCAGCACATCCAGCTTATGCTTCAACACATCCACGCCCATGCGGGCGAACAGATTGGTCGCATCGGCATACTGCGCGACGAAGCGCAGCGTTTTCTTCTCGCCCATGCCCCCGATCATAATCGGCGGATAGGGTTTCTGGATGGGTTGGGGATTGTTGATGGTTTCCGCCAATTGATAGTGTTTGCCGTTATACGCACCATCATTGTCCGACCACATCTGCCGCGCGATTTGCAAGGCTTCTTCCAGCATTTCAAAACGTGTGGCGACGGGCGGGAACGGGAAACCCAGCGCCTTCGATTCGCGCTCAAACCACGCCGCACCCACGCCAAAATAGGCGCGTCCACCCGACAGCACATCCAGCGTCGTGACGGCCTTCGCCAGAAAGCCGGGATTGCGATAAATCACGCCCGTCACCAGCGTGCCCAATTTGACCTTTTCCGTCAGCCCGGCGAGATAGGTCAGTGTGCTGTAACCTTCGAGCATGGGGTCTTCATGAGGGCCAAGCCAGCCACCCAGTTGAAAGAAGTGATCCATCACCCAGATGCTATAAAATCCAGCGGCTTCGGCGGTTTGTGCCATCGCTTTGAGTTTCGGGCGAATATCGTTGGGCGTATCACCATACTTAAAATAAGGGATTTGTAAACTAATCCGCATTCGCTTAAAGCTCCTCCTGTTATAACGATGGGTTAAGTATACCGATAATATCCACCCCAAAACCCGGAAAAACGGGCAGGTTTTTGGGGAGATAGGGGTCAATAGCGCGACGAACTGCCCGATTTTCATGGTCGGACGCTGGCTGAACGGCACAGTGTAAAGGGATCGGGTTTTTGCTATTAGGCAGGACTTATGCAGCTGCGCGATCTGGCAAGGGGTATATGGTCTTTAACAAAATCTTCCGGTTATCCCGTTTTTTGATGACCTGGCTTTCGGGCAGCCTGATGACTTCAGTCTCCGGCAAAGAGCCTGCACTTCTCGCCTAATTACGATTAGACTATACTGCCCCAAACGATGAGGAGGACACGGGCATGACGGAACGAAGTGTGATTCTGGGCATTGGGGCGTCGTTGGTGGCGCTGCTGTTCGTGCTGGAACTGGTGCGACAGCGGCGGCTGCGCGAGGAGTATTCGCTGCTGTGGTTGGCGACGGCGATTGTGCTGCTGGTCTTGAATGTCTGGCGGGATTTGCTGCATGGGCTATCGGCGATGGTCGGCATCGTCTATCCGCCCAATTTGCTGTTCATCGTGGCGGTGCTGTTTGTGCTGCTGCTGCTGCTGTATTTCTCGATGGTGATTACCAAACTCACGCAGGAAAATAAGGACATCGCCCAACAGGTCGCCCTGCTGCGCTATGAAATCGAGACGCTGCGTTCAACCGACTCATCGGGCGCTGACGACGCCGATAATCAAGAAACCGAGCACGAGTGACGTATAAATCGACACCGCCCAGTAATTGGTATGCAGCGGATTGCTGTCTTCGGCCTGAATGTGTACCGTCTCTGAATTGGCGTAATCGGGATGGCGTTTCAGCAGATAAATCGGGCCGATAAACCACGTCAGCGCCAGGCCACCGATGAGTCCGCCGATGTGCCCCAGATTGTCAATCCGTGGACTGGCAAAACCGAGCGCGAGGTTAATCGCCGCCAATAGCGCCAGATAAATGAAGCGTGAACGTCCGCGCCGCCCGAATAAACGCCGATGCCGATACAAAAACACCAGTTCCGCCGCCAATAGCGCAAAGGCCGCGCCCGATGCGCCCACCGACGCCGTATTGAAATCCCCCAGCACGACGCTCGTTACCGACCCCAGCAAGCCGCCCGCCACATAAATCACCAGAAAGCGCGCATGACCAAACATCCGCTCCAGCGTGCTGCCGATAATGTAGATAAAGTACATATTGAAAAATAGATGCACCGGGTCTGCGTGCAGGAACATCGCCGTGAACAGCCGATGATATTCCCCATTCACCAGCACCGCCTGCGGGTCGTTCGCGCCGAAATTCAGAATTTCGTTGTTGAGGTCAGGCAGTAAATAGCCCACCGCGAAGATGATGATATTGATGACCAGCAGCGCCTGTGTCACCCGCGGAATCACCGCCTCGATGTGCAGAATACCTTGCTGACGCCCCTCCTCCGATTCCGATTCGGGCGATGGGGGCGGCGGAGTCGGTTTGACTTCGAGTGGATGGGGACGGCGTTTGGGACGGTTGTCTTGCGGATTGGGGGATTCGGGCTGCATACCTGTCACTTTCATCTGCTTCGCTGTGCTTATTATAGCGGACTGTGAAGGCTTGACGAGGGACAGTCATCTTCCTAAGCGTGAGTATGCCTCCAGCCTGATGCGGACAGGCAGGGGGTTTAAACCCTGTGCCTAAACACCCACATGAACCAGAATAACAAGAACCACCCCCTTTGCAACCATCGTTTGGACTTCGTTATAGTGCAGAAACCCGAGACCCGGTTGGCTTGCCCCTGAAATCAGATTGGGGTATTGTGACTGTAGCGATTTTGTAGGAATTGGCTAGATAACTTCACAATCCATAGCCGAATGTGATACAGTGACTGTGGGTGGTATCATATATTCCATTGTTGTTATGCGGTTTGCAGGATGCCTTAGATTTAATAGAATAGAGTGAAGGTCATTTTTTAAGGAGACTGGTATGCCTGATCCGGGGCAGGGAATTCGGCTACGCGCCAGCGCCCGCACCAACAAGGGACGAGTGCGCGAGAATAATGAAGACCGTGTGCATTTATGGTTGCCTGAAGAACAGCAGCTCATGCTGGCGATTGTCGCCGATGGCATGGGTGGCGCAGCCGCAGGTGAGGAAGCCAGTCGCATCGCTATCGAAACCATCGAAGCCGGGATGAATGATGGCCCCAGTCATACGCCCGAAGATTACAGCAAACTCGATGAAGACGACCTCGCCGATAAACTGCGTACCATCGTCCGCGAAGCCAACATCAACATCATGGAAAAAGCCCAGTCTACACCCGCACTCAAAGGCATGGGCACAACCATCACCCTGGTGTACGCGCGCGACAATCGCGCTGTCATCGCGCATGTGGGCGACAGCCGCGCCTATTTTGTCGATGGGCACGATGGCGACATCACGCAGATTACTTCTGACCACAGTTTCGTACAGGCGCTGATTGACGCGGGCTATATCACCCGTGATGAAGCCGACGAACACCCCATGCGAAATGTCCTTTATCGCGCGCTCGGTCAAGCCGATGAAATAGATGTCGATGTCTATTTTAATCTGCTCCAGGCCAATGACCGCCTCGTCCTGTGTTCAGACGGCCTCACCCTGCATGTCAAACCCGGTGAAATTGCGCGCCTCGTCATCGAATCGGAAACGCCGGAAGACGCCAGCGAAAAACTCCTCAATCTGGCATTAGAGCGCGGGGGCAAAGACAATATCAGCGTCATTGTCATCAAGGCCGAAGGTGAAAATGGCGAAGAGAACGAAGTCATCGCCGAAGAAGAACCCATCGTCGAAAATGAGAGTATGCGCCATGATGGCGAAGATGATACGCTGATTCTATTTGACCGTGAACGCCACCTCAACCTCGACTTTGATATTGATGAGGACACGCCCACGATCAAAGGGGTAGATAAATTCAAGGACTCCGAAATGTTCCTTGAGTCGCTGGATTATGAATACAGCGAGACCGATGTCGAAGGCAGCGACCCCTTCCGCTTCGACCAGTGATGATAGACCGATTTTAGCTTCACATTCTCCATAACCAACCGCTGATGTGGCGCTTCATCCGCTTCATGGTTCTTAATGCGGCCCTGTGTAGTCTGTCGATTCTAACCGCAATGACCGTCGGGCAGATGGCTGGCGGCGGGATAGTCGCGTTTGTCTCGAACCGGTCAGGTGTATACGAAGTCTACATCATGGATGTGCAGCACGGCCTCGCGCATCCCCCCACACCGGCGCACAGATCGAGTTTTATGCCCGCATGGTCGCCGGATGGCACGTTGGCCTATGTCAGCAGCGGGCAAGTCCACATACACGGGCAATCCAGCCAAATCATACACACACCAGCCAATGTATCGCAGCCGGCATGGTCACCGGATGGCACGCGCGTGGCATTTTTGGCGACAGACAATAATTCGACGCGCAATGTCTATGTGTGGGATCGTCGCAGCGGGGCAATTCAACAACTCACGCGCCAGCAGTTTGATGTGCGCTATTTTGTGTGGTCGCCAGAGGGCAGCCGTATCGCGTTCATAGACCGCAACATCAACCTCTATCGCGCGGATAACTACAACGCCACGGGCATTCATGTACTGGATGTGAACGGCGGGGAAATGACCTCACTGACCAACATCACGCTTGCCGATGCGCCGCCGGCATGGTCACCGGATGGCACGCGCGTGGCATTTGTGATAGACGAGAATCTCTATTCCGGCATCTATGTCTGGGACATCGACGATAATCCGCCGCAAGCCCTTATCGCAACGACTTTTGACGCGACATCGCCTGTATGGTCGCCGGATGGAATGTGGCTGGCGTTTGTATCGTCACGGGATGGCAACTTTGATATATCCATCATGCACATGGACAGCGGCGACATCCGCCAACTGACCCACAGCCCGACAGAAGACGTAACGCCGCGCTGGTCATCCGATAGCGCATATCTCGGCTATACGGCGATACACGATTCCGGCGCAGACCTGTATGTCATCGACACCGCGACAGGCACAGCTCGCAACCTCACCCACAGCATCGGCACGAATTCGCAGCTTGCATGGCATCCATGAGGTGGAGGGCATAGGGGATGACGCCCTCCACCCTGCAAATCGGTTAATGAGATTCGACCAGCGCCTTTAAGCGAGTCAGGTCGTTATTTATGCGCTTGCTGGATGAACGGTGAATGATGGGCGACAGCAGTTTCATCAGCAGCCCTTGCATGTGCAATTCCGCTTCATAGTCCAGACGTGTGCCCCTGGGCGTGCGATGCAGGACGTAATCTGCCGTCAGCCAGAAGCCATCGGTCACGCCTTTGATTTTCACGCGGCGATTGGGTTCATAGACCAGCGTCTCTTCGAGCATTTCAATCGTGCGTCCATTTTCGTGGAAGACCTGTCTGGTCTTCGCGCCGACACGACTGCCGCCTTCGGTCAGTGGCGTGAGTTCGACCAGGCCGCTAATCCACTGTTTGACGTATTGGGCATCATCCAGATAACTGAACACCGTTTCGGGCGGACGGTTGATTTCGATACTGAATGTGGACTTGCTCATGAGGCTTTCTCCACTGGAAATTGAATTTCGGTCATGGCGGGTTCATCTTCGCCCGGTGGACGCAGATAAATCTCGCGGATAGCGCCATTGATGCTGTAGCCGCTGTGTTCAATCCAGCGACCAACGACCTCGTAGGTTTGCAGCAGCGTGTCATAATCGCCCACATGGACGATACATGCCGCTGACGGCAATGCGGGAAGCGGATACGCGCGCAATTCGCGCTCCCCTTCGAGTGTCGGTACGGCGTCCGCCACGTTCACCACCGGAACAGCAATTTCGACATCCATGTTCGCTTGTTTGAATTCATCATCGTGGAAGATGGTGAAGGGTTGTCCGGCAAAGTCAATGTGATTGGTCGCCAGTATCATGCACACTTCCGTCAACAAGCGCGCGATGTCATCGGGTTCGGCGATGACCTCACGCCGGGAAATGATGGTCTGTGTTTCAATGGTTTTGAGTACCACCTCTTGCTGTGGCATAGGGGTTTGCTCCTGTTCAATGAGATGGAGTCGGGCACGCACCCGCGCCAACCGCGCCGCTTGCGCCATCCATTCGTCGTGGAGTTCGGCCTCTTTCAGCCGCAGCATCCCGCGAATTTCGGCAGCGTCAAGGGCTTCATACATCACCTGCTGAATCTGCTCCAACGAGAGACCGAGGTCTTTTAGCGCCAGAATCCGATTCAAGCGCGGCAGCTGGTCGAGCGCGTAATAGCGATAGCCCGTAAAGGGGTCGATAGCTGCCGGTTCGAGCAGGCCAATGTCGGCATAGTAGCGTAAGGCCGAGACCGGGACGCGGCAGATTTTTGAAAAGTCACCGATTTTGAACATGCGCCGTTCCTTTAACTGTTCGCCGCCACTCTGTGGACAGCCCGTGTTTTGCAAAACAACTCTCCCCAGCATACAGTCTCAAGCGACTTGAGAGTCAAGCGCGCAATCCAAAAGAATCGAAAAGGCGGCCTGCTGACCGCCTTTCGTTAAAGAGGAACCGATTACCGGGTTATACGATGTCCCCATCGTCCATGTCATCATCCATATCAGAATCCACATCCATGTCGTCGAAATCGTCATCGTCCATGTCGATTTTGACCTTCATTTTGCGTCCGGGTGGGTGCGGTGGTGCGGGCGGACGCGGTGGGCGGGGTGGACGGGGGCCAGTCGCCGCATACTGTGTGGGATTCATCCCTGCCTGATAGGGCGTGCCGTTGGGCATAATGGCGTTGGTCAGGGTTGCATCGGTAAAATCCGCGCCATCGACATCTGCCCCACGCAGGTTGACGCTGGTCAAATCCGCGCCATTGAAGTGGGCGTGTGCCAGCGCCGCATCGCGGAAGTTGGCGTTTTCCAGCTTGGCATCGTTAAAATGCGCGCTTTCGGCGTTGATTGCCCGCAAATTAGCATTCGACAGGTCTGCCGCGTTAAAGATTGCCCCCGAAGCATCGGCATCGCGCAGGCTGATATTGCTCAGGTTGGCATCGCTGAAGTTCGTCCCGGTGACATTGGAAAGGCGCAAATCGGTATTGCTGAAATTGGCGCTGGTGCAGTCACCGCCAGAAAAATTGGCATAGCGCAGGCGCGAATTGCTGAAGTTGGCTTCGTGCATTTGCGAACCGCTAAAATTGGCGTGGTCGAGCTTCTGATTGCTGAAGACACCGCCATTCAAATCCTGCCCGCTGAGGTCACGCCCGGATGAGACATTGAAGTCGATGTCTTCCATCGCCCGGCGCATCGCCCGGCGTGCCACTTCGATAGCCTGTTCGCCAAAGCTGCGCCCGCTTTCTGCCAGTTCGCCCCAATCGCCCCAGCTATACTCGCCGCGTTTATGCCCGCGCCGTTCCTCACGCAGCGTCTGTTTGAGATAGCGGGCAAGCTGCCCCAGCAGGATATTCACCTGCGACAGTTGGGCGCGGTCGTCGGCCTGTTCATCCAATTCCAGCACCATCACCTCGTTGATGTAATAGTCATCAGGCATGAGCTGCTTCGCACGGTCATAGAGCCGCTCGAACTGCTTGATGAGCATTTTGCTCACACCCTGATAACTGGGGTGCCCATGAACGGCGTGTTCGGATTCTCGCGCAAGGGCTTCCAGTGCGCGTGCCAGTCCTCTTAGCTCTGAATATTGTTGTTCGTCCATTTGTAACTCCTCGTTCTGTAGTATCGGTGTCTAGCCACCGTATGTTCCAATTGATTCGTATTATGACTGTGTGACCGCGTTCCTGTCCAACAGGGCGGGTGTTGTGCGGGTTTCATACCGCGCTAGCAGCCAACTGCCACTGGCGACCAGTATAGCGCCCACACGCACCATGAAGCGGGATGTCACCCCGGGCTGCGGCATACGACTATCCCGCGACAGCCGTGTGATTTCGGCCTCGCGCAGCAGGCGTTCACACCGTTGATGGATTTGCACAGATGTGTCGTTCAAATTCAGGTTCATGATAGATACCCCTCTAATCATCGAACTGGTCTTCAAGGGCTTCCAGTGTGTGCGGGCTGAGACAGCGTCTTAAATTGCGTTTGGCATGGAACAATCGCGATTTGACTGTGCCGACGCTCACATCGGTGACTTCGGCAATCTCGGCGTAGGTTAGATTTTCTTCAGAGAAGAGAATCAGCGCCTCGCGTTGTGCATCGGATAGATTGTCCATTGCTTCGCGCACCTCCATATACAGCAGCATCCAATGGGTGGCATCATCGGGCGCGGGTGTGTTGTCTGACTGTATGAACGAAACCCACACCTGTGTTGGTTCATCATCCAACGACAGATTATCGTCGGTGCGCCCCTGTGACCGCAGTTCGTCATACACACGATTGCGGGCGATGCGATAGACATACGGACGCAGGTTGCTAATCGGGTCGATCCGGTGCATGTGTTTGTAGAGCGCAATAAACGTGTCCTGCACCATATCGTCCTCAGAGTCATGGTAGCCGCCTATCAACCGCCGCACAAAGCGCCGAATCGGTGGCTCTAGCAGCAGTTGGAGATCATCAAATGCGAAAGAATCTCCATTGCAGGCCTGGGTGAGCAGTCGTTGTTCTTCAACGGGATTCGCCACCAATGTCCTCTGTCCTCCTCTTCACACTGTACTACGGGCGAGTGGGGCGGCGGGTTCAAAATTGAGGACTATTTTGCACAGTTCTTATGCGAACAGGCGCTGGCCCCACGCGCAGCAGAGTCCCAACCACAGGGTAAGGTCGGTGCTATAAAGAGACACAACACGGTGGCGGGCAAAAGCTATATAAAACACGCCGGGACTGGACTATTGCGGCGCGAATGGCTTACGCTGGCGGAATAGGTGGACGCAGCACGGGCGCGAAATCGGGCGCGGGATGGCTGGTGAGGCGCTGGATAGTGCCGTCGGGCAGCAAACGATAAATATCCTGATTGCCATTGACCGCTTCGACATAGACATCCGACTCGCCTGCCCGATACCAGTCCGGCAATTGCGCTTCCGATAGAGATGTGATGCGTCCATTGCTCAGGGTGATGCGGTGGATATAGAGGTCGGTATTGAAATAGGCGTAATAGATGAGTTCGGTATTATCCGGCGACCAGCGTGGATTGACCACAAAACGGTCTACATACTGGGTGAGTCGCTGCACATTGCTGCCATCGGCGTCCATCACATACAGATTGCTGTTGATGGAGAGTGTTGAACGACGATCCGAGACAAACAACAGCCGCTGCCCATCGGGTGACCACGACGGGTCACTATCTTGATCGGGGTGACGGGTCAGGTTGATGCTAATCGTCCGCTGGATGTCCATCAGATAGACTTCGTTATTGCCCGTGCGTTCCGACACAAACGCCAGCATATCGCCCGCGCCGAACACTGCGCCTGTCGTGACCATCAGCAGCACGGCAATCGTCAGGCACACCAGCCAACCCATCGCCATCCCCAACCACAAACGCCACACAATGGCCCCTATATCACCACTCTATCACCTCGCACCAGATTATAGAGGGTTCACAACCTGCAAACAAACACGGTTTGCCCAAAGCTCCCTTTTAAGTTGAGTCCGACTATAGTAAAGGTATGAGGTGAAAAGGTCTTGTGCGGCAATTGATACGTGTGAGTGATGGAACGCCTCAAAAAGCCGCCCCCTCGACACAAGTCAACAGGGTGATATGCTACTCCTTGTTTTTATTCTCATCCGGTTTTGCGTCTGTTGCTCGCGTTTCACTGTCTATTTTTGTCTCGGATACCGGGGCAGCCTGTGCATCCGCTTTCTTCTTTTTTGGCGCGGACTTCACCTTGCTGGCTTTTGCTGTAGGGGTCGAAGCCGCGCCGGTGTTTTCATCTTTTACGACCCTCAGGAATGTCTTCTACATTCGTTTCACCCGGATTCGCGCCAACCCAACGGAGATTGGACGGCACATCAATACCGCCTTTTTTCAAGCGGCTTTGCTTCTCTTCGACAACCGAAGGCAAGTCAATTTCAATCACCTCTGCCTGTGGATGAAACACAAAGAATGCTTATGATGGACAAGGTGACATTAGCCGCTTGTGCAACGGGCTGACGAAGGTTGAATCCATCATCGGATTATCGGACACGGCACGCCATGTCCCGACAAACCCCGGTTGTCTCCCGTAGCGACACAGCGCTGCTGCATCCGCATATCTAGTCACCTATCCGTGAGATTGTGCCTGTTCGGATGGCAACCCCTCCGACCAACCAATCCCCTCCCCGCTGGCGGAGCGGGGACTTCCAGCACGCTTGTGACCGGTTCTGCCGAGCCGGGAATGGGGGTTTGGATACGGGCGTATAGATACGGGCGTATAAATACGGGCGTATAGATACGGGCATCGTTGCATGGCGCAATGGCGTTATCCGATGCGTGTGTTACAGACCATCAGCCCGCCCTCTGCACAATAATCAGTCGGAGTCTCATTGGTTTATCCATGAGTTGGCTCGTTAAAGGACGGCAAATTCGTTTCTTGCCCTGTTGTTTGAAGTGCGGGTTGTTCTTGCGATTCGCTCATATCTGCCCCTTAAGCGCACTAAGGATTGAATTTAACAAAGCGTCGGCCACCCAATCTTAACGCAAATCTTTAGATTTTCATTAAATCCCGTATTATCAACATCACGTCACCGCAGGATGCGGTTGCGATATGGAAACTTGCGCTTAAGCTATCCCTCTGTGGGTAAACAAATTCACGGCACAGGACGCCATGCCGGGGCGAAGTCTTGCGCGGTGTCATTGGTCACACGCCGCGGCAGACTGCCATCAATCGGGACGATGAAGATTTCGACGTTATCGCCATGGATGCCCGACACAGCAATCGCGCGACCATCCGGCGACCATGTTGGCCCCAGCGTATTGCGAAAGGCCGTCACCTGCTGCGTGCTGCCCGTCGTCGTATTGCGGATGTAAACCTCTAAGAA
This sequence comes from uncultured Anaerolineaceae bacterium, assembly GCA_964614375.1. Lineage (GTDB taxonomy): Bacteria > Chloroflexota > Anaerolineae > Aggregatilineales > Phototrophicaceae > CAZTLI01. The sequence goes on along the minus strand of CAZTLI010000024.1, from coordinate 7,494 downwards.
GCCGCTGCCCGCCTGTGCCACATACGCCAGGCGTGTGCCATCGGGCGAATAACGCGGGAAACTAAAGTTGGCGAGCGCGCCCTCCTCATAAATCACCATCTCACCTGCTAGTGTCACAATCCGAATAGACGACACATTCACCTGATTCGCGCCATAAATGACCGCGCCGTCGGGCGTCCATCCCGGCGTGAGATTGTCGGCCTGGCGTGTCAGTCGAATCGAATCGCCGCCTGTGGCAGGTATCACAAAAATGTCACTATCCGCGCCCGTGAATTGTTGATAGGCGATGGTCGTGCCGTCCGGTGACCATGCGGGAAAATCATAATACTGTCCATCGGTGATTTGCCGCACATTGCGTCCATCGAAATCCATGATGAACAGGTTGTTGTTATTGCTGCGATTAGACACAAAGACAAGCTGCATCCCATCGGGCGACCACGCCGGGGCAGTATCCCACGCCGGATGGCGCGTGATATTCACCAGCAGATTGCGCCCCGTTTCCAGCAAGTAGATTTCAAAATTGGCATTGCGTCCGGTGGTGAAGGCAATCGTGGAATCGGGGAGGCGTTTGCCAAGCGTCTGCGCCAGCACCACACCGCCAAACAGCAGCGCATAGAGCAAGGCCACCCGCGACACAAAGCGCCACACAGTTGTCATTCACTCTCGAACGGGATGCTCAACACAAAATTGCGGAACGTCATGTCCAGTTCATCGAAGGACAGGCCAAAAACCTGCTGCGTCGCCGCCGCCATCGTGAGACCATCCGCCGCCATTGCGTGCAACCAGTCATTGCGCGCGTCCGCGCCATAGATACTGCCGATGACCGACACAAACGCGAATCCCTGCGGATAAACATAACCCCACAAGGACACAGGCGTCTCTTCATAATTGCTGATGCGCGACCATTCGACAAATTCGCCCGTCACCAGCAAACCTTGCACACCGACCATGATGTCATAACCGAGTACATAGGGGTCGCCGATATAGTTGATGGCGAAAAATTCCGCGATACCTTCTTCCAACCACCAGGGCATCGGTGGATGTGCCCCGCCCGCCTGATCGAATGTGAGGAAATGCCCAAATTCATGCGCGACGACACGCGGCAGGATGACGGGATTGGTGGCGATGGATTTCATCGACTCACGCGGTTCGTTCCAGCCCGCGATAAGGGGTAAATCGAGCAGTGTGGTCGCAATCAAAATTTCTGGTGTGGCATACAGTTTGATTTCCATGCGTCCGACGGGGACATAGCCATAATTGGTGGTGATGCTGTCGTAGATAATGGGCAGTTCCGGCAGCAGCGCCTCAATCGTCTCGGCGACGCCCGCCGCTGCATGGACGATGAACTGGTCAGTCTCGACGGTGCGCGCCCAATGTTCACCGCCATAGAGCCACTGCCCGCGCGTTTCGTCATAACGAAATTGCACCACAAATCCGGCTTCGATAGGCCGCCCGCCATGATGCGGCAGATTGGTCTGCCACCACACACTTAACGTCCCGCGCGCCCGATCATCCTCCACCGTGATTTGACCGATGTCCAGTTCAAAACTGACCAGAAAATCACCATCGGCCCAATTATGCGCCCAGTTGGTGTGTTCGGTAGCGAAGGTTTCGTCCGTCATATCGACATACGACAGATAGGTCTCGGCATCGCCCGCCTGCACCGCCGCTTCCATATTATTGACCAGCGTTATAATCTGCCCGACAGCATCGCTGATAATCGGCGCAGCATACACCGTCGAGAGCGCCAGCAGACTAATGCCTAGCCACAGGACCAATACACCCCATTTTTTCATCTTTGTTCGCTCCACTACAACCCGAATCATCCGATACCAGCAGATTCATGCCTGAACTAGACTATGCGACGTATTGTAACGCCATAAGCGCTTCAGGTCTGCTGGTGTTCGGCGCGGGGGACAGCGGGCACAGCCGATGGTGGTGATAGCAGGGGCAGCGTGACCGTGAACACACTGCCGACGTTAATCGTGCTCGTGACGCCAACCTTCCCGCCCATCAACTCCACCAGACGGCGCGTAATCGCCAATCCCAATCCCGTGCCTTTGAAGGCGCGCGTCGGTGAGCTATCGACCTGCCGGAATTCATCGAAAATATAATCGAGCGCATCCGGTGGGATACCAATACCGGTATCTTCAACACAGAATTCCACCATAGGCGAATGGCGCGCGATTTTGAGAGTCACTTTGCCTTTAGTGGTGAATTTGAAAGCGTTGCCCAGCAAATTGGTGAGGACTTGCTGCACGCGGCCTTTGTCGCCATAGACCATGATGGGCGTATTTTCGGGCACATCCACGACAAAGGACAGATTCTTTTCGTCCGCCAAAACCTGCATCTGCTTTTGCAGTTCTTCGACTAATTCCGGCAAATCGAAAGCGGCGTTGATGAGTTCCAGGCGTCCCGCCTCGATTTTCGACAGGTCGAGGATGTCGTTGATGATGTTCAGCAGTGTTTCGCTGTTGCGATGAATACTGTTGACCATCCGCATGGCGTTGTCATCTAATTCGCCATTGATGCCTTCGACCATGATTCCGGCGTAGCCCATGATGGCGTTGAGTGGGGTGCGTAATTCGTGCGACATGGTGGCGAGGAATTCGTTTTTCAGGCGGGTCGCTTCCTGCGCTTGTTGATAGGCCGCTTTTAATTCGCCATTTTTGGCTGTGAGCGCCTCTTGCGTCCCACTCAAACGGTCTAGCAGGGCGTTGATGTCTTTCGCCAGACCGGCGATTTCATCGTTTGAAGTCACGATCACACGTTGGGTCGGGGAGGCTGAATCCAGGGCTTCTATGGCATCAACTTCTTGACTGACGCGCGTAATCCGCTGCATGACCAGCCGGTCTAAGACAATCAGTGCGCCACCAGTCAAGACCACACCCGCCACACCCACAATCAACAAAAACAGCGCGATGGTATTTTGCCCCTGGATGTAAATGGTACGCGGGAAATCGGCCCGCAGAACGGTCAGCGGTGTGCCATCAACCGCTTCCACCAGCACATACCCCGCGCTGTCCTCATGGGTCAGTGGGCGAAAGAGCATCGGCTGGCTGCGCGATAGGTCAGCGCGTGCCGCTTGCACATCGTCTGGCAGCGAAGCGCCATCCAACATATAGACACTCAAAGTCAGGCGGAGTTGGTCAGATAGGCCATTGATGAAGGCGTCATCGAGATAACGCCCAAAAATCAGCGTGCCCTGTACCGGGCCAGTCGCGTCGCTGGTCAAAATCGGGCTGGTGGCGATGAGCATCGTCTGACCGGATAAGCGTACAAATCCACTCACGGGCTGGTTGACCGTCGCATCGGTCAGCAGCAGATGCTCATTCAGCAGACTCTCGACACCATCCGGCAGCGGCTGAAGCGTCATATCCGCCGTGTTAAAGCCTGTGCCAAAGACAATCTCCGCGTCGTTATTGACGAACATGATGACATTGACATTCAGATTAGCCAGAATGCCTTCGTACATATTGTCGGCAATGTAGGCGTCGTTGCCATCCTGAATAAAGGCATAGGTATCGTCCCATGTCGCCCAATCGCGGGTCGATGCCAGAAGCGAAGCAGTGTAATCGACCAGCGTGTTGTGGATGCGTTCCAGATTGCGTTGAACCTGCTGCGTTTCGAGCGTTTCATAACTGGCGAGCAGCACCGACTGCGACACCCCCAGTAACACAATCAAGAGTGTGATAAACGCGACCAGACTGCCGATGACAAATTTTAAGCGAATGGACATCCCATACCCCCACCACACGACCCAATCCAATGATTTCATTATAACGTATCGTAATGCACGATAGTATTAAACTGGGACATATAGGCCACCCGGATTGCCTGCCAGCAGCTCCGCCTGTCAGCAAAGGCACGTATCTTGCAGCATATACTGAATCTTCAGGCCGCACCAGACTTTGCCGAAGTGCCGTGATGCCGACTTTATTCCGCTGCCTTTTGCCCCTATAATGCAACTGTTTGAGGTTGACTGCGTACAGGTAAACAGTGCAGCCTAACACCGGTTGAATTTTTTGGCTCATGGGTAATAGCCGTGCAGACAAGGTGTTTAAACCCCTTGCTTCAGTGAAAGCCACACAACCTGTACCCAACAGCCCGTATGTTTGTGTTTGGTCATAATTGAGGTCACGCCATGCGCCGACTCTTCTTCTACTTTCTCTATGCCGCCCGCAATCTGCGACGCGGGGGACGTTGGACGACCTTCGCCATCTTCAGCGTGGCGGCAGGCGTGGCAACCGTCGTCGCGCTGCGGAGTCTGGGACTGGCGATTGGCGATTCGCTCATTGACAATGTGCGCCTGACCAATCATGGCGATGTCAACATCAGTTTAGTGGGACGGGCGGGGCCGGGGCCATTCCGTTTTGTGGGCGATAATGAAACGCGGCGCTACAACACCGACCAGATTAACAACCTGCAAGCGTGGGTGACAGAACGCGGCGGACAGATGTCCGATTATATGCAGGCGGGCAACATTCAAATCGCCGGGATAGAAGAAGAGACAGCGGGTATCGTCTCAATCGGTTTCGGCAATATCAGCTTCGTCAGCGCCCTTTTCATCGACCCCTCAACCTATCCCCCCATCGGCGTGATTGAAGCCATCGACCCGGCAGGCGTGCCCATCGACCAGTTATTCACCGCGCCCAATCAGGTCATTATCAGCCACAATCTGGCGCAAAATCAAAATTTACACGTCGGGCAGCAGGTGCGCGTCAGCCGGACAGAAGCGCCATTTACCGTCGTCGGCATCGTCGGCACAGAGAATGAAGCCAATCTGCGCGATCCATTTTCGGCCTTTTTTGGCTTTGCCTATTTCACACAGGACTCGCTGCCCACGCTCGGACTCGAATATCGTCCGAATCGCATCGCGCTGACATTGGGCGATAATCCCCCGCAAGAAGAAGTGACCGAAGCCGGACATCAAATTCAAGCGATGTTTCGCGGCTCGTCCATCACCACGACCTCACGCCTGCTGGAACAAAATCAGGCCATCGCGCAAATTCTGGGCGATTTTATCGTCACACTGGGACTCGGCGCGTTGTTGATTGGCGGCGTGGGCATCATGAACACGATGCTGGTCATGGTACGCCGCCGTACCAACGAAATCGCCGCGCTCAAAACCTTTGGACTCAAAGGGCGCCAGGTGGCGATGTTGTTCTTTGCGGAAGCGGCGCTCATTGGCCTCGCCGGGACAGTCATCGGCAGCGGAATTGGCGTCTTGCTCGGCGGATTGGTCAATGCCTTCGGCGAGACATTCATCAACCAACCTCTCATCTGGCGCATCTACCCCGAAGCGATTGTCTATGGCATCACATTAGGTATCATCATCAGCGTGATTTTTGGCGTCGCGCCGGTGCTGACGGCGGTCAAAGTGCGTCCGGGCATTATCCTGCGCCCGAATGAGACCCATATCCCGAAACTCGGTGTGCTGAACTCCTTGTTCGCCTTGATTATCGTCATTGTGGCGATTGGCCTGATTGTCGGGCAAATTGTCAGTCCGTCATTCGCGCTGGTGGGTGGCGATGACGATTCACCATCTGGGCGTGACCCCATCATTCGCTGTGCGCCAGAAGCTGCACAACCTGTCGAAATCACATTTGAAAATGAGACCACTGACCGTCTGATTGATGTGTATGCGTTTGATGAGGATTGTGTCGAAACCCTGATTCTGACGCTGCAACCGGGACAATCCCACACCAGCGACACGTATGTCACCCATGGCTGGTTCTTGCGGGACCAGGACACGGGCGTGATGATTCGCTTTGTCGTCGTTGATGAGGTGGCGAACAGAAGCATATCCGTCACCAATGGCGATATAGCGCGCCTTCGCCCTGTCGCTGTGGATGGCTTCCAACCGCCGTCGCCGTATGTCGTCGGCATCATTGGCGTGGCGGGGACGCTGCTGTTTCTCGGTATCCTCGTCGGCTTGTTGTGGATGCTGGTATGGATTGTCGGCAAATTCCCGTCATTCGGGCGCGTGAGTTTGCGCTTGGCCCTGCGAAATCTATCGACCCATCGCTTGCGAACCGCGACGACTCTGCTGGCACTCAGCGCGGGGATGTTCGCCCTCAGCAGTATTACCTACGTGGGCGAGGGCGTGCGCGAAATCTTGCAATTGCAGTTGCAGGACTTTCTGGGCGGCAATGTGCTGGTGATTCCGCTGCCGGGCGTGTTGTCGAATGTGCAGCAGGTGGCGGTCAATCGCATCATGGACAACCGCGAAGGCGTGCGCTATCGCACCGAAATTGAATTCGGCAGTCTCAATATCACGCGCGTTGATGGGCAGCCGATTAGTGATTCGTTGCTTTCAAGCGGCGTCCTCATCCGCGAGACGAACAATCCCAATCTACGCAGCGGCACGATTATCGCCGGACGGGATTTGACGCCAGCTGACAGCGGACAACCCTATATCGTCATGCCCTACGATGACGAAGCCGTGGCAGCCGGCGTGCAGTTGGGGTCGATTGTGACCGCGCGCTTAGAAGATAGGCAGACTATCGAACTCGAGGTGGTTGGCTTCACCAGCGCCGATGACCAATTTTCCAGTTTTGGGTCGTTCGTTGTGCCGCCGGGTGTATTACCAGGCAGTAACGACTTCAGTTTTATCGCCTATCAGGTCGATGAGGCACATTTAAATGGCGTCATGGTCGATTTATCTGCCGTGATTGGGCTGGTCTCTATCAATATCGAAGTCATTGACGGTTTGCTCAAACGTTTGATTGACCAGTTCACGTCGATTCCGTTTGTGGTCGGGATTCTATCGCTGCTGGCGGCGGCGGTCATTATGGCGAATACCGTCGCCCTATCGACCTTAGAACGACGGCGGCAAATCGGCATTTTGAAAGCCATTGGTCTCAAGGGGCGGCGTGTGCTGTGGATTATGCTGCTGGAGACGACCATCGTCGGCCTATTGAGCGCCATTATCGGCATTGGTCTCAGTTCGATTATCGTCTCGTTGATGACTTCGCTGATGGGCTTCACCATCCCCCTGCCGAGTGACGCCCGTTTGTTGACAGCGGGCCTGGTCATCGCCGCGATTGCCATTGGCTGGATTTCGACCTTCCTCAGTGCCGAAGTCGCCATCCGCGAACGGGTGATGAATGTCCTGCGTTATGAGTAGAGTCCAGGGATTGTCAGGGGTTAATCGGCTGTTAGGCGGCGGTTGACGCCCGGTGGGACTGCGCTACAATGATGCGGCTAAACAGGTCTGAAAAGGAACGTGCCCTATGAGTCTTGTGGATTATGGTCGCATCCTCGTCCGGCGTGGCTGGATTCTGGTGCTGCTGGCGGTGATTGCGGCGGGCAGCGCCTATTTTCTATCGTCCCAACAAACGCCCATCTATCGCGCCACCCAGCGTATGTTGATTGTGCCTTCGCGGACGGATTTCGGCCTGCAACAGGCCGCCAGCCAACTGCTGATGAATCAGGTGGCCTATCTCAATAGTTCGTTGATTGCAGTTCAGGTGATTGACGAATTGCAATTGG
>CAZTLI010000023.1:0-23792 GCA_964614375.1 uncultured Anaerolineaceae bacterium | reverse complement strand
CCCCGAAACAGGCCGATTTGTCCGGTGTGTTCGCGCTTGTGCCCATAAAAGGTGTAGACGACAAAATCCTCTAAATCGTATTCCTCGCCATACCATGCGAGTGCGCCTGTTTTGTTCATGAGATGGTCGGGGAGTTTATCCAGCAGCGCCAGACCGCGTTCATAGGTCTCGACATACTCGTTCATGGTCTCTTCTGGCGATTTGGATTTACGCGCCGCCACTTCAACATCGTTGAAGGACGCGCCCTGGGTGAATAACTGTTGGAGATAAGGCGTCGATGTTGTGCCCATCAAGCTGTTGAGCGCATCAATCAACAGATATTCATAGGATGCAAGATGGGCGATGATGTCTTTCACCGACCATACGCCACATACGCCCGTTGTTTGCCAATCGCTATGGGGCAAGCCATCGACAGATTTTAAGACTGTTTCGTGACCATATCGCAGCACATCCTTGAGGTGCATGGGAGTCTCCGCTTCGCTATCCGGGTGAATGGTGCTGTCTGTTATTGTACACATTCTTTCGTTACGCGCTGTGGAATCCGGTGAGCAGCCAGCGGGATTTGTGTACAGGAATGGCACAGGCTAGACCAATACGGCCTTACGGTCACGATAATGTGGTCTATAATGTGATGATTACGATGTATTATCACTGATGGAGCACACCATGACAGACACATTGATACAGAACGCCCGCGTCCTGCAAATCCATAACGAACAGGTCACCATCCTCGACGCCCACGACATCCTCATCAAAGGCAATCGTATCGAAGCGATTCAGCCAACGGGCAAAGTCGATGCGTCGCACTTCCCGCAGGTGATTGATGCGCGCGGCAAACTGGCAATGCCCGGTCTGATCAATACCCACGCCCACACGCCGATGGTCTATTGGCGCGGATTGGCAGAAGATGTCAATCTCAACGAATGGTTCAACGATTATATCTGGCCGCTGGAAAGCAACCTGCAACAAGGTGATGTCTACTGGGGGATGCAGCTAGGCTTGTTGGAGATGATTGAAGCAGGCGTGACCAGCGTCAATGACCATTACTTCTATATGGACGAAGCCGCCGAAGCCGTCGAAAAAGCGGGGACTCGTGCCTTGCTCGGTTGGGCGATGTTCAGCAGCAATGGTTATGAACAAATTGAGCAGGTCGGCGGGGCCTTTGCCCAACGCTGGCAAAACGCCGCTAACGGACGTATCCGCACCTGTCTTGCGCCCCACGCACCCTATACCTGTGATGACGATTTTCTGCATCAATCAGCGCAACTCGCCGAAAAGCTCGGTCTGATGCTGCATATTCACGCGGCGGAAACCATCGAGCAGACCGAAGCCAGCCTGCAAGCGCATGGCAAGACGCCTATCGAAGTGTTGGAATACACGGGCATCCTCGACCAACCGACGATTCTCGCGCATGTCTGCGGCGCGACTCCCGGCGACATCGAAACCCTCACACAGTATCAGGTCGGGATCGCCCACACACCCAAGACCTATATGAAGCTGGCGATGGGGTATGCGCCCGTTACCGATTTCCGCACTGCCGGGATTAAGGTCGGGTTGGGGACAGACGGCGCGTGCAGCAACAATACGCTGGACATCATGGAAGCGATGCGCCTGGCCGCCATGCTGCAAAAAATCCGCACGAACGACGCCCGCAACCTCACCATTCCCCAGGCGTTGACTATCGCCACGCAGGAGAGCGCCGCCGTTTTTGGAATGCCCAACGATTTAGGCGACCTCGCACCGGGTAAATTGGCGGATGTAATTCTGGTGGATGTTTATGGCGCGCACAGTATCCCGCTGCACAATATGGCGGCGAATCTGGTCTATAACATCCGTGCCAGCGATGTGCAAACGGTCATAGTCGATGGCGAGGTGGTCATGCGGGATCGCAAGGTGTTGACGCTGGACAAAGCCGAAATTTATGCCGAAGTCACCAAACGTATGGAACGCATGGCACGCCGCGAATCCGCCAACCGCATCCAGACCTATAAACCGTAGCCTGAAACACAAAGGGCGCATACATGCGTTTCGCAGAGTGTGCAAATGTCGCAAATGGTTTTGGGACATAACCCTCATCAACGCATTACCGCTGTTACTCGCCGCTTTGTCCAATCCGCGCTATGCTAGGGGCAGTGTCTACCGCAGTGACAGGAACGACGATGACGACAGCCAACACTGTCCTTGACCGCTGGCATCAGATTGTCTTTAACCGCGATTTATCGGCCTTGAGCGACCTCCTCGCCGATGATGTGGTGTTTAAGTCGCCCGTTTTCTGGTCACCCAAAGCGGGCAAAGCGGCGGCCTATCTCATCCTCAGCACGGTGATTGATGTGTTCGAGGATTTCACCTATCACCGGGAACTGGTGCAGGGTGATACGCTATGCCTCGAATTCAGTGCGCGGGTGGGCGACTTCGGTGTGAAGGGCATCGACCTGATTCAATACAATGACGCCGGACAGATTGTGGACTTTGAGGTCTTCGTCCGTCCGATGAATGGCCTACAGGCACTGGGCGCGGCGATGCAAGCCCGTTTAGTCGCCGGGAGTTGAATCGTCAAATTGCAGATGGACGATGCGGTTGATGGTGTTGCGAAGTTCAGACGGCGGTACAGGCCATTTGACATCCTGCGCCAACCAGCGGTCTTCATGACGGTCATAGAGCGAGATGTCGCTTAGATAGGTGATGCGTTCGTCCCATTCGGACAGCTCATCGGCGTGCCGAATGCCCCACACCAGGCGCGCACTGGTCATACGGATGGCATCACTGAGGGTCTTCCTGGCCTGGCTAACACCCGCCACCTCAATCAACGCTTCCGAGCCGGGGAAGCGTTCGGCGATGGTGATCAGCAACTGCCTGACCACCGCTTCCTCGAAATACATCAACAGCCCTTCGATGATGAACAGCGTATTCGGACGCTTTTCAATCTGGTCAATCCACGCATTATCCAACACCGAACCCGCGATGAATGTCAAACGGTCACTTTCGGCGATGAGCTTACGGCGCAGGTCGATGCTTTCGGGCAGGTCGATGTCGTACCAGCGGATGTGACCGTTATCCATGCGGAAGAAGCGCGCATCTAACCCCGCCGCGATATTGATAATGACACAATCCGGGAACTGCGCGATGTATTCGCTCACGGCTTCATCGAGAATTTCGGTACGGATGGCGATTCCCAGTACCGTCGGGTCGTTGGGGCTAAATTTGGCGAAATCATAGTCGATTTTCGCCACCATTTCGACAGCATGGTCATCCCGAATCAGGCCATTCTCGCGTTGAGTCTCCAGCGCGCGCGCATACAAGGGCACGAGCATCGTTTCGGGGACGCCTATGAGTTTATCTGTCGCGTGTTTATCATTCGTCATGCGCGCTATTGTAGCGCAAAACGGGCGTGTCGGCAGTGGTTTTTCGTAGGAAAACGGGTATAGAAAATCGTCAAGGTCGTGGGCTAAAGACCTGCGCCTCCTAAAATCGGGTGGCCCGGTGAACCCGGCGCACAGTCGGACAAAAAACAGCCTCATTATGGTCTTTAACAAAATAATCGGATAACACCGCTGTTTGCGGACACAGCAATGCGGTATCTCTACAATTATCGACGATTGTGAACGGGTTTGCAGGGACACAGCACGCCGTGTCCGATGACCCGATTACATCGTTAACTTGCCCGATGCGGCTTACCAGAAAATATCAGCCTGATGGTTTAGCATAGGGTGTATCACAACCGTCCGGTGTATCAGAATCGTCCGATGTTGAAGGCTGAAATATCGACGGTGTTGGACTGGTCGAGCGCCCAATCCGCCGCCAGTTTGCCGCTGAAGGGGCCAAGCTGCAAACCCGATGCGCCCATCCCCGTCGCCAGATACACGCCCCTGACGCCCGCTATCGTCCCCAACACGGGCAGGTGGTCAGCCGTCGCCGGACGTAAGCCGACGCGAATCTCTAAAAATTGTGCTGCTGCCAACCCCGGCGCGACTCGCAGGGCTTCGTCCAGCACATCGCGTATTCCGGCGGCGGTGGTGTGCGGCGCGAAACCGGTGCTGTCCTCGCGGGTTGCACCAACGACGATTCGACCTTCAGGCCATGCCAGCATATAATGCCCGTGAAAGGCGGTCACAACAGGCCATTCGTCCGTATCCGCATCCGGCAGATGCAGGTGGATGATTTGCCCGCGCTGGGGCACGACGGGAATCGTCACGCCCAACTGGTCGCCGAATACCGCCGACCACGCCCCGCCTGCGATGATGATGTTGCCACACAAGAGCGCGTCGTTATCCACACGCACGCCAATCACTGTGCCCGTATCATTGACCATAATCGACTGCACACCCGCCTGTTTGATGTGCAAGCCTTTTTCCAGTCCGGCACGGCGCATCGCTGTCGAGAGTTTGCGACCATCCACACGCGCGGCGCTGCGATAATAGATTGCGCCCTGTACGGCGGCGAGGGGTGGGAATAGGGCTTTCGCTTCAGCGGATGGCACGGTGTACAAGTCTTCCAGCGAGGGCAGTCCGCGCTGTTTCTGACGTTCAAAAATCAGTGTTTTGCCGCGTTCATAGGCGTCAATCTCGTCATCGTCAATGGCAACGGTCAATTTGCCACACACGGCATAACCCGTATCCGCGCCATAATCAGACTTCAATTCGGCGATGAGCGGCGTGTAATAATTCACAGCGGCGATGGCATAATCAAACCATGCCGTGCCGAGTGACAATCCGCTGGTTTCGGGCGATAAAATGCCGGCCCCGGCATCGGTCGCGCGTCCGCTGTCCATGCGGTCTACCAGCAGCGTTTTCGCGCCCGCCTTCGCCAGATGATAGGCCGCCGCCGCGCCGACTATCCCACCGCCAATCACAATCACGTCGTAGTTCATCGCTGTCCTTGTCTATAAACCACTTTCCATATAACGCGGAAATGTCCCCGCCTTGAATTCGCGAGGGGTTGGATATGGCTATTCATCGCTGGCATCTGGTAAGAAGCACAAGCTGTTCAGGTGTTTGGATGTAATAGATGACCCGGTAGCCGCCGCTTTTGCCACGCTGTGCGTCGCGATTGGGCAAACGCACTTTGTAAACTGTATAACCCGTTGATTGGATTTGATCGCCCGGTGTGTCGCCATCAATAAGCAGGTGCGAAACTCACCTGAACGGGCGGTTCATTCGTCATCGTCCAACCCGTCCCAGAGGGACTCAATCGGTAGGACGTTTCCAGTCATCGCTTCATGCCATGATTCCCGGAAATTTGTCTCAATCTCATCAGCGCCCGTGTCCGCATTCTGCCAATCGTCGCGAAGCACTTCGACCAGCTCATCCGCTGCCACCAACGCCCGCAGATAATCCATCAACGCCGCATAGCCGCGTTCTTTTGCCCGCTGCGCGATATGGGCCGCTTCATTTTCATCGAGCTTCAAAATGTAATCTGACACGATAGCCCCTGTACTGTGCGTTTGATATTCATTATCGCGATTCAGATCAACGGTCTGCAAAACCATCATATCGTCGGCGATTCGGGTACGGGCAATTCGCGAATCGCCCCTGCCTGTCTATTTAACCTATTCCGCCGTTTCTTTGTGTCCGTTACGCCGCGCGTTCGTGCGCCGCGCCCAGACCGGAATCGCGCTGATTTTGATGAGATGCGACTCGGCATCTTCGACCTGTGACGCCGTATCTTCAATCCCGGCGATGCGCTTGGCGAGGGCGATTTTATCGTCAAAGTTGGCCTGGGCTGCAATACGCACGCGCTGCGCCTGTGGCGACCCTGCCCCGTGCATACTCTCGGTGCGGAAAGCGACAGCCGTCTCGCCAATAGTCATGCTCTCGATGAGGCGTAGAATGCGCTGACGGTCTTCGGCGCTGCCTGCGGCGGTCAGATACTGTTTGAGCAGCGCGCCATATTCCGGGTGATTGAGGTCTTCGTCACCGGGCATGGTCACGAGCAGGCCACCCGCGATGTCTTCCGCCAGACGCGCCATTTCATAGGGCACGCGCGTCACATTCTGCTTGGTGACATTCGCCAGCAGCGGGTCAACCATATATGTCCCGGCAGGTGTGGGATGGCACTGTGTCGAACAGGCGATGCCGCAGCCGTGCATCGTTTCGTTGAGATGCACCATCTCGACCAGTTTGTCGCGGATATGCGAGGCTTTCTCGACGCCATTCAATTGTGCCGCCAGCGCCGCCGCGCCAATCAATACATCCCCATTGCCCGGTTTGCAGCCGCCATAACTCTGGCGATGATAGCCCGCGAAGTATTCGACTAACTGCGTTGTAAAGCCCGTCTCGCCGAGCATGAACACACTATCCAGCGGCACTTCCACATCCTCAAACAACACAATCGCCTCTTGCCCGCCATATGGCGTCCCGGCGTCAACACTGCATCCGGTGCGGCGGTCATCGCTGGGCTTGCGACCATAGACCAGCGTGATTCCGGGCGCATCTACGGGCACAGCGAACGCCACTGCAAAATCTTCTTCGCCGTCGCGCAGCGTCCGACCCGGCATGACGACGATTTCATGCGAATTGACGACGCCCGTCTGGTGCATTTTCGCGCCACGCACGACAATCGACTGCTCGCGATATTCGACCACGCGCAGGTACATATCCGGTTGTTCGGTGGGCGACAGACGACGATCACCTTTGGGGTCGGTCATCGCCCCGCACAGCATTAAATCGTTTGTTTGGGCATGTTTGAGGTATTCGACAAAGCGCGCATGATAAGGCGAGTCATCCGCTGCCTGCATTTCATACGTAGTATTGTATAAGGCATTCAGCGCATCCATGCCCACACAGCGTTGAAAACACGTCCCGGTGATGCGCCCCAATACCCGCTGCATCTTGATTTTCTTCAGCAGGTCTTCGGGCTGCTCGAAGATGTGCGTGAAGCGATTGACACGGGCATTGATGAACCGCGAATGGGCGGTGAATAATTCCTGCCATTCGGGAATATTCGCCAGACGATAACTTTCGGCAATCGTGCGGATGGATGGCGCGACGAGGGGATGGTCAACGATGGCTTCGGCGGGGATGCGTTCGCCGCGAATAAACAGGCGCACATCCCGCGCCCGCAGACTATCCAGATAGTGTTCGACTGTTTTCATGGGCCTGACTCCCGGCTATTTTGTGCCTATTGTAACGCAAAAGGCCCGTTGGTCGTCTAAATTGGATACGAAAATCGAACCATCTGTCACTGGTATCCTGAAGCCGGACGCGCTAAAGTTGACTCATACGGATTGGACGCAGGACAAACGCGATGAATCCGCGACAGGGCTATAGACACATACTTATTTTGATAATCAGCCTGCTGCTGGTGGCGATCCATCCTGCTGCCGCGCAGGATGTGGGATTTGTGCCGCAGCTCACCAAACTCGGTTTTGTTGAAATAGCCGAAGATGGACGTACCGAGCAGTTGGTATGGTTCATCACTGTGCATAACATGGGCGATGTTGCAGGTACAAATCTGGTTGTGACCGATACCGTGCGCGACGAACTGCGTATCGACAGTGTGGATGTGCCCGAAGGCAGCAGTTACAGCATAGATCGTCAGACCGTGCAAGTGACGATTCCCACACTCGCGGCGGGCGATATGGTCATCATCGAGATTCGCACGACCGTGATTCGCCGCGCCGCCAATAATCATCTGGATAATATCGCCTGTCTCATCGCCGATGGCCTGGTGAGTGAACGATGTACTATCGCCCCGACTATTCGCGCCATGCCCGCTACCGGTGAATCATCACGCTCGCGCAGTTTGCCGCTGGTGATGTTCGCGCTGTTCATCGTGGGCAGTATTCTGGCGACGTGGGGGGTCGGACTGGTGATTCGACGCCGTGACCGGGCAGTGTTTTCATGAGACCACGCATCATTGCACTGTTGATTACCCTGTGTGCCGCATGTACAGGCGGGACAGAAACGCTGGATGCCCCGTTTGTGCCAACAGCGCAAGCCCTCTATGCGCGTCCCGCGCCGCTGCCGGACTTTTTGCTGCTGGCGACAGTGCGCGAATCGGGCGGGATATTCTCCACCGCGACCTTGTGTGTCGTCATCAATACCGGCGTGCTGTGGCGACCCGAAGAGACCAGTTTCACCGTCGAACGCCGTATCCTCGAAACGACGCAATTCGTGATAGACAATCGTGTGATTGACCCCGACCTCATTTATTATCGGTCTGAACCCAATCTCGTCACCGAAGTGACCGACGAACGGGGGCGCGTCATCGGCACGTATGGCAGTCCGATACGGTCTTGTGTCCCGCTGGACGACCTCGCGCCGGGGTTGCATCTGGCGAGTGTGATGGTCACCAATAACAGCGACGTAACCTATCGCCACGATTGGACGTTTGTCATCCGATGACCGACCCGGAACATGCCCGCGAACTGTATACGCGAATCCGTGCAGCGGAACAGAAACAGCAGTGGATGAAACCGGCACTGTCCTATTATGTGGGCAGCCCATTCAAAGCACTCATCGCGTCCATGCTGAGCGCGCGGACTAAAGAGGAGGACACGCTCGCCGCCACGCAGGAATTATTCGCCCTCGCCAGCACCGCCGAAGCCATGACGCGGCTCACACGCGACCAAATCGCCCACGCCATCCGCCGCGTGACCTATCCCGAAAGCAAAGTCGGCTACGTACAGGACATCGCCCAAAAGGTGGTCGAAAATGGCGGCGACGTACCCGATAACATTGCGGCATTGATGCAGTTTAAAGGCGTGGGTTGGAAGGTGGCGACGCTGACGCTGGAAGTGGGCTTTCGCATTCACGACAATATCACGGTTGATGTGCATGTGGCGCGCATCGGCAAACGTCTCGGATTGGTACAGCCCGATACCGACGACCCGGCAAAAATCAACGAGGAACTCAAGCACACCCTGCCGATGGACATCTGGCCGCATTGGAACTGGTTGATGGTGCAGTTCGGGCGCGAGGTCTGCGGTATGAAATTCCCCAAATGTCGCACCTGCCCGGTCAACGACCTCTGTCCCAAAATCGGCGTGAACGATTAGTTCAAAAACCGATTGAACCGCAAAGATCGCAGAGAACGCAAAGAAAGTACAAAAGCGTAACGCAGAGTCAAAGAGAAAAAAGAGCAAAAGAGGGTTTGATAGAACGGATTTGTGTAGGGACAGCCCGGCGTGGCTGTCAGAAACCCTCTGTGTCCTTCGTGTCTCTGTGGTTCGTTTGCCTTGCTATTCGTCCACCGTCAGCGTTGTGAGATAGACCGGACTCGATTCGGCGGGATTTTCGGGGTCATAGATGCCCGTCAGCAATAGATAATCGCCCGGCTCGGTTTCACAGGGGATGGTCAACGCCCGTTCGTCGAGATAATACCGGTCAGGTATCCATAGCTGTGTTTGAATGCCCGCAGGTTGACCGTCAGCATTGACGATGGGATTGCCGTCGGTATCGGTGAGGACAAGCGTCATGCTGTAATCAATGGGCAGGTTGTCATGCGCCAGCCACCAGCTTTCGACGGTGATGGTCTGGCACACTTGCACGTTTACGCCATCAATCACTGTCCACGCTTGCAGGCCAATCTCGCCAAATCGCGCGGATTCGGCGGCGTCATCGGGTATACGACGATACTCGGTGATGGTCAGCGGACGGTTGCCCTCGAATACGTTTTCTCTATACAGGATATAGTTTTCGGCAAGTACCGCGAAGTAGGGTTGGGTATAGGTATTGGCATTGGATCGTATCCACCAGACTTGCGGCGCGGCGTCGATGAAATCCCCAAACACTGCGACAGACTCAGCGCGATCATCAACGGCAAAATACAGCGGTGGTTCGGGCATCGTCCCTCTATCGTCGTCCTGACCGGGCACAAACAGGTGGAAAAAGCGGTCATTATCGGGTTGGAAGGGCGTGCGCTCGCGCAGATAATAGACCAGCGGCACATGCTCCCACACAAACCAGCCATCTATCACCCAACGGCTGTCTGGACGATAGTGTTCTGTCACGACTTGCGCGACCTCCGCATAGGCCGCGTTGGAGACAAAGGGCGTGAAGGTCGTCACGGCGGGCACAACCAGCAGCAGGGCAATCCCCACTCGCGCCTGCCAGCGCAGCGCACGCAGGCCATAGGCTGCAAACAACGCCAGCGACGGCAGCACGATAATCAAATTGCGCGGCGTGACATTCCGCAGCCGTTCATTAATCACAAATGCCAGCACCCCTATCGCCAGCGGCAGCAGAATCAGCGCCCATTTACGCCAGTGTGGATTGAAGCGCAAGCGAGCGGTCATTGGCGGGATGATTTTGGGCAGCGGTGTCAACAGTGCCACGACCAGCAGCAGCAATCCAATCGCTTCCGGGCGGATTTGCATCTGCTCATAGACCAGTTGCAGCGAGCGGGGGTCGTTTTGCAGGGCGTAATCAATCCCGCCGCGATAGTGTGGCGTATTCAGGACAACAAAAAAGCGTGGTAAATAGATGACACCCACCAGCGCAAACAGCCCGAACAAACGCAAATATAGTCCGCGCCGAAAGGGCACAATCACGATCAATAACAAACCCTGCGCCACAATCAAATACAGCATGAACGAATGTTGATACAATGTCACCGCGCCGAATAACACGGTCAATACAGCATATCCTATTCGCTGTTGCCGGACATAACGCAGTGTCGCCCACTGGAAGCCAACCGCGCCCATAATCAGCGCGCTATATGGGCGGGCTTCATGCGCGAAAAATTGGAAAAATGCCAGCGTGCCCAGTATGAAGACGGCATAGAACCCCGTTTCGCGATCCAACAGGTCTGCACCCAACCGGAACAGCAGCGCCAGTGTCAGCAGGGTATAGAGGGTGGGCAAAAAGCGCACAATGGATTCGTGATGCCCGAACAGAGTCACCCAGATGTCCTGGACGAAGTTCTCTGGCACGACATCGCCAAAGATGCCCAGCGTATGCGTCAACAGGCCATGCTGTTCCACGCGCACCAACCCACTGTGGATAACCCACGCTTCATCCTGACGATAGGCATAACCAGAAAAGTGCAGCGACTGCACGACGACCACTGCCAGCATCAACAGGACGAGGGCGAGATAGCGGGTGGTTTTTCGGGTGGAATCGGTCATAGTGTGGCTAGCCAACTGTGGGTGGAATCGACGCCCGCGCATTATAGCACGAGGCCGCGCGCGGGTCGATTGCGCTATGTCATGCTGAGGAAATCGAAGAAAATGGCATATAAACCGCTGGCGATGACTGTCGCGACCAGCACCGTCGGCACCGCGTCCGCGAACCATTGGCGACTGGTGATGGGGTGTGCTGTCCGTTCGCTGATGGACATCACCAGCACGTTGGCGGTCGAGCCGATGGGTGTGGCATTGCCGCCCAGTCCCGCGCCGAGTGCTATCGCCCACCAGATGGGGATGATATTGACGCCCTCTTCGCCTAAAGCTAAGACGACGGGAATCACGGCAATCGTGATGGGGACATTATCGACAATGGCGGACAAGATGACCATCGCCCACATGATGATTAAACCCAGCAAGACGGGTGAAATATCCTGAAATTCAACCACCAGTTCGGCAATGCCATCGAGCACGCCTGCCGATTCCAACCCACCGACGAGCACAAACAATCCCACGAAAAATAGCAGCACATCCCATTCCACATCTTTCAGCACTTCATGCACATCCTGATGTGTCCAGCCCATTGCGATACCCGCGCCGGTCATGGCGGCGAAAGCGGGGGCGATGCCGAGCGTGCTTTCCAGAAAGAACATCACGACAATACCACCCAGTACCAACAAAACGCGGCGGGCGCTAGCACGGTCAGTGAAGGCTTCGTCGGCGCTGAGTTTATTTAGCGCGGTGCGCTGTTCTGGTCTGACGGTTTTCAAGTCTTCGCGGAAAAGAAAGCGCAGCACCAGATAGCTGAATATCCACACCACCAGCACAATCGGCCCCATGTGGAACAGGAAGTCGTTGAAGGTGAGTCCCGATGCCGCGCCAATGAGGATATTGGGTGGGTCGCCGACCAGCGTCGCCATACCCCCGGTGTTGGAGAATATGGCTTGTGAAATCAGCAGCGGAATCGGCGAAATATCCAATAGCTCAGCGATGAGCAGCACCATGGGCGACATCAATACAATCGTCGTGACATTATCGAGGAACATCGACAGCACTGAGGTCGTAATACCCAACGTCAGCAGCAAACGGCCATAACTGCCGCCGCTGGCCTGTGCCACCCGAATCGCGACGTATTCAAAAAAGCCCGTTTTCCGCAGCATGGCGACGACCAGCATCATGCCCATCAACAGGCCGAGTGTTTCAAACTCCACTGCATCAATCGCGATTTCTTCATCAAAAAAGTCGAAGGCATGACCCGCCGCGACCATCGCCGCCGCGCCGAGTCCGCTCACGACGACGCGATGCCATTTTTCGGTAAACAGGATGAGGAGGGTCACGATGAAAATGCCCGATGCAAGCAGTTCATTCATAATGAGACCTCACGCCGGTGGCGGGGTGGATGAGCGCCGCAGCCAATTCGATAGAAACAGAGTACCCACCCGTTGTCGTGAGACAATGCCGACGACTTTTTTCTGCTCATCGAGCACAGGCAGTTCATCGACCTGATGTTTGTGCATCAGCACCAGCGCTTCCATAAGACTGCTGCTGGATTGGACGCTGTAGGGGGCGCGCATGATGGTTTTAATCGAACGATCAGCCTGACCGGGATGGATGTGCCCTTGTTCCAGAAAGCCATAATCGTGGATGAAGTCGGCGGAGCGCAGCATGTCGATGACATTGGGCATAAACTGCACCAGCACGTCATCCAGCAGCACCATGCCCACGAGGTGATGGTCGTCATCGACCACAGGCAGCGTACCGACCCGATGATTGGTCATGGTCTGCACCACATCGCGCAGCGTCGCTTCAGGATGAATCGTATGAACGGGCGTAATCATGCAGTCCGCAACAGTCATAACCTGCCCCCAATTGGACACTTGCGATTACCTGATAGCACAGTCTAGCGGATATGCTGTGTATGTACTTTGGATACAGCGCATTAGCTTACAGAATTAGTCATCATCCGAATCGGACTTATTCTGTGTGTCTTCCACTGCCAATTCTTCTTCAACCGTTTCCTCTGCTGATGCTGATTCAGTTGATGCCGGAGTCGGTTCTTCTTGCTGCGCTGCGGTGGGCAAGAGGTCTGGTTTCATGGGTTCGGTTTTTACATGATCTAGTGCGGTGGACTTCTCCGTCGTTTGCGGCGCAACCGCGGGCGCTTTTGCCCGTTTCGGTTTGGCATTGGTCTTTGCGGTGGCTTCTTCTTCGGCGGCGGCCCGGGCCTCCACCAGCAGCATCATATTGTTATACGGCTGTGGTAAGGAGAGGGTGTCTTCAAAATCGCTAAAATGATAGGCCTTTGCAGCCGCATAGCCTGTATCGAGAAACAGGGCTTCGCCGTCGGCGGGTGAAGCAACACGCCCCCGACTGGCGTCGGAATTGGTTTGCCTGCGGATGAAATTGAGAATCGCGGCAAATGCCCCAAAGGATTGATCCGTTCCTTCTACCAGATCACAAATGAGATGCCCACCCGGTTTCAGACCCTTCTGAATATTGTGGGATGCCTGCTTGATGGTATCCAGATCAAAGTAGATGAACAAACCGCGCGCCATGACGACATCGGCCTTTTGACCGTCGAGTAAATCCGACAGCGAACTGGTTTTCATGTCGGCTCGCACCATGTGGTGATTGGCGGGCATTTCGATCCCACGACGACCATAGCGTTTGAGCTTCTCGTTGATGACAGGCGGCAAATCGATCTCATAGACCTGGACATCAGGTCGCAAACGGGCCAGCACCGCCCCGCGTGATGAATAGCCGCAGGCCAGATCGACAAAAATGCGCGTCTGACCATCTTCAGGCAGGTGTTTTTCACAAAGATAATTGCTTATCGCATCGCGCACGGGCGAGATGTTAATAACAGCCTGTGATGCAAGCGCAAAGACAATGTTGGCTATCACTGTGCCCGATATGGTCACGAGGGCTTTGGCTTCGGGCGTATTCTCGGTTTTCGCGCGGATCGCGGCGACCATCTCGGCAGTCAGCGAACTGGCCTCGCGGATAATAATGGGTTTGTCGTCAGGATGCTGCTGGGACATGCGCGATTGCTCCGTGATAGGTCGGTCAGGTGCATGTATTATAACGAGACGCCTGAACAGCGCCACCTAATCGGATTTTTTGAATTTAGCGAAAATGCCGATTCATGTCCATCGCGCTGTTCGATGTATTTGCTCAAATCAACTGTATCTGGTGAGGGTATACTCATTGTGTTGTGTTCCCTGACGACCACGCCGGGTCGTCCCTACAATCGTTTGCTCACAGTATAGCAGAAATCCGGTGTTTCACTTCCCCGTGAACTGTGGCGGGCGTTTCTCGAAGAACGCGGCGACACCCTCGGCGAAGTCGGCATCGTTCAACAGCGTGGATTGCAATTCGGCCTCGAAGTTCTGACTGTCGCGCAGGGTCATGGTCGCGCCCTCGTCGATGATGCGTTTGGCGATACGAATCGTGCGTGGGGGCAAATTGCGGAATTTGCCCGCGAATTCGTTGACTGTGCTGTCTAAATCGGCGGGTTCAGCGATACCATGCAGCAGACCGTAGTTGTCGGCAGTGGCTGCGCCGAAGGGTTCAGCCAGCAAGACCATCGCTTTGGTCGCGCCGATACCCGCGATACGGGTGATACGCTGTGTCCCCATGACGACGGCTATCCCAAGGCGTACCTCCGGCACATAAAAGCGCACAGTCGTATCTGCCAGCCGGAAATCGCAGCACAACGTCAGCAGCATTCCGCCGCCGATGCAGTGCCCGCGAATTTTGGCGATGGTGGGCATGGGCAGCGCCTCGAACTGGTCCAGACAGTCCTGCAAATCCAGCAGATTGGCTTGATAGGCGTCCGGGTCTTGACCCATCATCTGGCCTATCGCCCCCACATCAACACCGACGCTGAAATGTGGCCCCGCGCCTTCGAGGATGACCGCCCACACAGCGTCGTTATCGCGCAGGCTGTGGGCGATGGCGCGCAGTTCGTGCAGCGTATCGGGCGTGAGGCTGTTCATGGCATGGGTACGATTGAGCGTCAGCGTGGCGATATGGTCATCGACCTTGAGCAGCCAGTTGGCATAGTCAGGCATGGGAATGTTTCCTTAGCGTTGTGCGAAATTTGCCTGATTGTACATCATCCACCAAAAACACCCGTGCCATCATGCCAGAAGACACAGGGATTGTCCCCGCCTGTCGCGCGCCATGCGACGGTAAAGGTCGTCGCCGATGTCAGCGTGACCGTTTGCGTGGCGTGCGGAATCCCGAACGGATTATTCGCGACATAGACATTATCCGCCACCCGGAAATAATTTTGCTGCACATCGCCAAAGTCCCATGTCATGACGGCAAGGTCTGCGCTGAATATCACCGTTGGGTTCGATACCTGCACCGAACCGGCAGGCATCGTGCTCGGATCGCAGGTGTTCTGTGTAATCGTTACGGTGATTGTCCAGCCGCCAGAGCGGGGGGCGTTACCGGCAGCCGGGGATTGACCACCGGGGGCTGTGCCGCCGCCCTGTGGCGCATTAACCACTGTATCGCCCTGTCCGCCGCTGCTGACTGCGGCAATCGCCGCCGGGATGTCGCGAGTCGCCACTGCCCGCCCTACGGTGACAGGTGTAAATGCCGCAACATTGACAGGCAGCAAGCGCAAACTCTGGAAAGCATACGGTATGGGATATTCTGGCGCGCCCGACGCAAGGCCATCCGCATCCAATGGCACACGCGCCGACGTTCCCGCTGGCACAACCTGCGACTCATCAAACGCGGTCAATGTGGCGTGCCCGTCTATCACACTGATGGTCATGGCGTCACCCGGCACAGCTTGCAGATAGACGGTTGAACCCAGTTCGATGTGTACGCCATTGGCATTGAGTTGAACCGTCCCCACGCCCTGCGGCGTCTGAATTAAGATGCCGCTGTCTGGTGCTTCGGCACAGGGTGCGTCATTGATGCCTGTTGTGAAGTAAAAGGCTTGCATGGGGCCGAAGATAGTGGTCTCAGAATCGACTGCCATCAATTGCGACACATCGCCGTTGAGGAAATCGCCCGATACCCAACCCATCACCCCATCATCCAGACTCACCCGTATCCACGAGTTATCGGGCAGGCGTCCGCTGGCGATGGCTTCTTCTGCCGCCCGCAGTGATGCAATGACACGGGTCTCTGTTGTCGGACGTAAGCGCACATTGACATCATTTGTCGCGGTGACGGGCACTTCGACAACCGGTATGCCCCTATCTTCAATCGCCACATCGCCGAACAACAAAAATGTCACATTCTGACCGGGCAGCGTGCCGGGTAGATAAGCCTGCATGTTCATCAACGCCACGCCCCACGCCGCTTCATCCAGACTGAACGAACTCAGGCGCAGGTTTTCCACATCGGCGATATTCACCACATCACCGGGCTGCTCGAAGTGAAAGTCGGTGACGGTTTCATGGGGTGTCACATCCAGCGTGATATTGCCATAACACAATTGATTGCGGCCTGTCCCATTGCAGGCGGTGTCTACCGCTTCCAGCGCGGCGCTGACGATTGCAGGGCAGTCTGTTTGTGCAAGTGCCGACGGCGCGAAACAGAGTAAGAGGAAAAAGGGGAGCAATCTGAGCCTGAACATGGTTTAAGTCCCAATTATAGTTATAAGGTAGTCAATCTTGCGAACTCTATTATAAACGAGGAACATAAATCGGGTGCGGGGATTTGAGGGTTTATGGCTGTATGGGCGACATTGTTAACGTGTGCAAGTTGGTCTAGTTCGATTTGTTGATTGGCTAATCGCAATCTAGACCAATGTGCTAAAATACTTATTGGTATAGATAATGAGGGCAAAATGTTATTCCCAAGCAGACATTTTAAGACGCGAGAGCAGTTTGTCGAAGATTTTTTACAAACGCTTACTCCGGGCATCATTCCAAGACGAGATTTTATTGATTGGGACTCAATTGAGAGCAAGTTAGAAGGATATGCACCTGCTATAGAATTTTATACAGATATGCCCGACAGAGAAGTTCGCGACTGGTTTGCTGAAATCCGCGATAGCATTTTAGCTGATAATGACCCAATTTCACTCATTGGCGGTGCTTTTCAACTTTTAGGTCATACAGATAACGAATTTGTTTCTCTTGAAGATGATACTACGATTGAAGAAATTGCTGAGTACGCACGTTCAGGTAACGAAATTATTGTTCAGAATTTTGTGGAGCTATTGGAGGATATTGGATTTGCGAATATTCTATCGCGCGCTCAGTTATCTGATTTGTTTTTTGGTATCCAAATAGGCCTGGAGACTCATCGTCGGAAAAACTTAGGTGGGAAAACTTTTGTGAATGTTCTGCGTCCAATCTTTGAAGATGCCGTCAAACGTGTTAATAAGCAAGTGAGAAAAACAGTGGAACTCAGCGAAGAAAAGAGAATTCCCTATGGGGTGAGAGACCCGGAAAACAATCGAAGTCTAAGTAAGAAAGTAGATTTTCTGATAAATTATAATGGCAACCCACGCTTCGGAATTGAGGCAAATTTTTATACGACTACGGGTTCTAAACCTACGGAAATTAAACGAAGCTATGGGAATATCCGTGATGGATTAAAAGAAGAAGGCGTCGATTTAGTCTGGGTAACTGACGGAAAAGGTTATCGTAGAATGGACCGTTCTCTGAGGGATGCCTATGCTATTATTCCAAACATCTACAATCTCAAAAGCCTTGAAGAACATTTTGCTGACGACCTACTAGCGATAATTAAATCCAATGCGTAATTTGAAACCGCCATTAAAGTGGGCAGGAGGCAAACGCTGGCTTGTACCCCACTTACGTCCACTCTGGAGACAAAATTCTCACCGACGTTTAGTTGAACCATTCTGCGGTGGACTTGCAGTTACTTTAGGATTGAATCCACGCATTGCTCTACTAAATGATATTAATCCCCATCTGATTAACTTTTATCATTGGTTGCAGCAGGGTTTGGAGGCAAATTTCACTTCAGAAGAAAACGATAAGAGTGTTTTCTATGCACGTCGAGAACGCTTTAATGATTATATCAAACAGGCTAATGCACATAGTAGAGACGCTGCGGTACTGTTTTATTATCTGAATCGAACCTGTTTTAATGGTTTATGTCGCTTCAACAAGAAAGGCTTTTTTAATGTCCCGTTTGGAAAATACAATCATATCAATTATATGACCCGGAATGAGTTTTTAGCTTACAAAGTGATTCTCGAAAAGTGGCAATTCCAACAGGGTGACTTTGAACAGGTTAAGTTGACCACTGATGATTTCGTCTATGCTGACCCACCGTATGATGTTGAATTTACAAGCTATTCACAAGAAGATTTCACTTGGAACGACCAATTGCGCCTAGTAGAGTGGCTTAAAAAACACTCCGGCCCTGTTATCATATCTAATCAAGCGACTGACCGAATTGTTGATTTATATCAATCCGCGGGATTTGAATTACATTTCTTGGAAGCTCCGCGTCGAATAAGTAGTGATGGGGATAGAACACCAGCGAAGGAAGTCATTGCGCTAAGAAACATCGAATGGATACAAAAACCAGAACCCCAACAACTAAAGTTGCTTTGAAATGCTATACCAAACCACATAGGGACTAATGTATCCCATCTCCACATCATCAATGATTGCCGCTATACTGAGTGCCTTCAATCGCGACGCTATCTATAAGGAACAGAACCAGCACCATGCGACTTGGCATTATTGGCCTGCCGAACAGCGGCAAAACGACGATATTCAACGCGCTCACGGGCGCGTCACTGGCGACGGGCGCGGTCACCAGCGGGCAGTTTGAAGTCCATACCGAAGTGGTGGACGTGCCCGACCCGCGTGTGGACGCCCTCAGCAAACTCTATAATCCCAAAAAGACAGTTTACGCTCGCGTGACCTATACCGACATCGGCGGCTTGGACAAAGGCATTGGCGAAGGCGGCCTCAAGGGGCAGTTCCGCAACGAACTGGCGCAGCTTGATGGTTTCATCCACGTCATCCGCGCCTTTGAGAGCGATGTCGTCCCGCATCCCTATGAAACCGTTGACCCCCAGCGCGACCTCGATGCGCTCGATAACGAATTTTTGCTGGCAGACCTCGTATCGGTCGAGACGCGCATCAGCCGCCTGAATGACGAACTGCGTGTGAAAGGCAAACGTGCCGACCCCGGTATCCCCGACGAATTGGCATTGATGGAACGCTTCAAAACACAGTTGGAGGATGAAAAGCCGCTGCGCGACATGACCGACCTCAGCGACGACGACATGAAAGCGGTGCGCGGTTTTGGCTTTTTGACGCTCAAGCCGGTGCTGGTCGTCATCAATATGGGCGATGAAGTCATCGACGTGGATAAGGTCATCCGCTATGACCACAAACACAGCACCATCGTCGGCCTACAGGGTGGGTTGGAAGCGGAACTGGCGCAGCTCGACCCCGAAGATGCCGAAATGTTCATGGAAGAATATGGTATCACCGAACTCAGCGCGGCGAAGGTCATCGGCCTGTCGTATGAACTGATGGCGATACAGTCGTTTTTCACGGTGGGCGAGGACGAAGTGCGGGCATGGAGTGTGGCGATTGGGGCAACTGCGCCCGAAGCCGCTGGCGCAATTCACTCCGACCTGCAAAAAGGCTTCATCCGGGCTGAGGTCATGCGTTATGAGGATTTGCTCGACGCGGGCAGTGAAGCGGCCTTGAAAGCGGCGGGCAAGCTGCGGCTCGAAGGCAAAGAGTATGTCGTCAAAGATGGCGACATCGTGCATATCCGCCATAGTTCGTAGGATGCTGGCAAAGCGCAAAAGATTCAACGCAAAGGCGCAGAGGTCGCAAAGTGCAGGGGCAAACTGGCAGTTTACCCGGGGTCTGTCAATGATGGGGCGCACGTTCACGTAGTCCTTGCGGACGAGCGCATCGCCGCGTCCCTCCTATTTCATGGCACGATGAGCATGGTTCATCCCAATCCCTAAAACCAGACACCAAATACCTATCGCCTAATCCCTAAAACCCAAATCTCAATCCCGTAACTTTTCTTACATCCGCTTTACAATTTCAAAATACCTCTCCCCTAAGCTAATCCCAACAGCGGATTGGAAAAGGGAGACGGCGTTATGGTATACGCACAGGAAAAACGACGGCAGTTCCTCAAACTGGCGGCAGTGGGGGGCGCGGCGGTAATCAGCGCCGGGACAATCGGCGAGGCATTGGCCCAAGCACCGCCCGGCACATTTGCGCCAGCGGGGATGCCCGGTGTCGATGTGCTGCCGCGTGACCGGATATGGCATGTGCTGGCGCGCCTGACATTTGGCATGACCCCCGACCTCTATACACAGGTACGGTCTATGGGCGCCGAAGCCTTTATTGAAGACCAATTACATCCCGACGGGATTGATGACAGCGCCTGTGACGAACGCCTGACCGCCTATCCTGACATCAACGAAAACAGCGGCGTCCTGCTTGACCGCTATGAAAATCAACCGGGACGGGTCGTGCTGAGTTTGATGGGCGCATGGGGCACACGGGCGATTTATTCCAGACGCCAATTATTTGAACGCATGGTGCATTTCTGGACAGACCATTTCAACGTCTATCTCGGCAAGAATCTGGTGTTGTATTTGAAAGTCGATGATGACCGCGATGTGATTCGCCCCAACGCCCTGCGCCGCTTCCGCGACCTCCTCGGCGCGAGTGCCCATAGTCCGGCGATGCTCTACTATCTCGATAATTTCCGCAGTGACCAGCGCGCCCCCAACGAAAATTATGCCCGCGAACTGCTCGAACTGCATACGATGGGCGTCAACGGCGGTTATACCGAAGACGATGTGAAAGAGGTCGCGCGCTGCTTCACGGGCTGGTCGATTAGCAATCCGCGTCTGGAAGGCGATGGCACGACCCAATTCCGTTTTCGTCCGAATCTGCATGACCGGGGCGAAAAGGTCGTGCTGGGGCACGTCATCCCGGCAGGGGGTGGCGAAGAAGATGGGGAACTTGTGCTCGACATTCTGGCACAGCACCCGTCTACGGCACGGTTTATCAGCACCAAACTGGCGCGCCGCTTTGTCAGCGATTTTCCGCCCGATTCACTGGTCGATAGCCTGACACAGACCTATCTTAGCACCGATGGCGATATACCGTCGCTCTTGCGCGTGATGTTTGCCGCTGATGAATTCTGGAACGCGCCACCCAAATTCAAACGCCCCTTTGAACACAGTGTCGGGGCATTGCGCGCCCTCAATTATGACGTGCAGAGCAATGCCCGTTTCCTGCGATTTATGCGGTATATCCTCGAAAGTCTCGGTCACGTCCCGTTCAACTGGCCTGCGCCCAATGGCTATCCCGACGTGGGCGGGTATTGGATGAACAACCTCCTCCCTCGCTGGAATATGACGCTGGCGACGGCCTTTGATGCGGTAGAAGGGGCAGAGTTGGGCATTGAAAGTCTGGTCACGCTCATCCAGAACAGCGGCATTCCGCTGGAATTCGACCCGGTGATGCACTTTATCGCCCGCTATCTGATTGGACGAGACTTAACGGACGACGAATTGCGTATCACCCGCGACTTCGCGCTGTCGGCGGATGTGAATAACGAAGGCGAACGCATCCTCGTGGGCATGTCGCTGCTGCTGGCGTCACCCGGCTATCAATATAGATAAGTCCCAAAAATGAATCACAGAGACACAGAGAGCACAGACCGTAGCGGACAAAAGATGCAACGCACAGGCGCAAAGATGCAAACGACGCACAAGTGCGTTTCGCAAAGGGTAAGGTAATGGGGTGTTAGGTTTTAGGGGTTAGCGATACGGGTTCGTGGCAGCGAGCAAACGCGCCCTCACTCAGCCCTTAACACGGTTTTACCTGGCACTACCGCGCATTATGCAACACTTTTCACTCGTTACTGTTTTAGGAGAAACCACCCATGACCACCAGACGACTTGCACCCATAGATGAAAACGAAGTCCGCGCGTTACAAAGCCAGACCCATGCCTGTGACTGCCCGACCCATCGGCAGCAATCACGGCGGGAAATGCTGCGGCATAGCGCGCTGATGGGCGGCCTGGCGGCGGCCTATGCCACCCTGCCCGGATGGATGCCGCGTATGGCATTCGCGCCCAAATATCAAAATCCGGCGGGCGATGTGCTGGTATCGGTCTTTTTGCGCGGCGGCGCGGATATGCTCAATATCATTGTGCCGCATGGCGAAGAGGCCTATTATGCCGCCCGTCCGCAGCTTGCTATCCCCCGACCTGATGCCAGCGGAGTCGACGCGCGGGTGATTGACCTCGATGGTTTCTTCGGGTTGCATCCGGCGATGAGCGCGCTGCAACCGATTTTTTCTGGCGGCGGACTCACGGCTGTTCATGCGACTGGTTCGCCCCACGAAACCCGTTCGCACTTCGAGGCGATGGATTATATGGAACGGGGCACACCCGGTTCGCAAGGTATCAGCAGCGGTTGGATAGGTCGGCATCTGGATACGCTGCAAAATGGCAATAACTCGCCTATCCGGGCGATTGGTTGGGGCGTGGCTGTCCAGCAAGCCTTACGGGGCAGTGTCTCGCCCGTCGCCCTGCAATCTATCATTGATTATCATCTGGGTGGGGATGAACAGTTCGCGGCGCAAATGCTGCAATCCATCAACAGCCTGTATACATTGGAGGGGGACGCGCTTTATGCTTCGGCACAGGCCACCTATTCGGCGATAGACACCCTGGCGCGCATTGATTACGCCAGCTATGCACCGCGTCATGGCGCAGTCTATCCCGAAACCGATTTCGCCCGCGCCCTGCGACAGACCGCCGCCCTCATCCGCGCTGACGTGGGCTTAGAGGCCGTTTGCATCGACCTCGGCGGATGGGATACGCATATCAATCAGGGTGGCGCGCAAGGCGTACAGGCGCGGTTGATGACTCAACTGGCAGAAGGTTTAGCCGCATTCCATAGCGACATGGGCACAGATATGGCGCGGACGACTGTGGCTGTGATGTCTGAATTTGGTCGCCGTGTGGAAGAAAATGGTGGCGCAGGCACCGATCATGGACACGGCGGCGCGATGCTGGTCATGAGTGGCAATCTCGCCGTCGGGCCCGTGTTGGCGGATTGGCCCGGTCTGCAACCGGACGCGCTTGATAGGGGCGAAGACCTCGCAATTACGACGGACTATCGCAATGTGCTCGGCGACATCCTCGTCAATCGTCTACGCAATAACGCCCTGACAGACATCTTCCCCGACTATCAATATGCGCCTGTTGGCCTGTTTCGCTAGGCGCGCCTAACATGAAAGGGCGATAGACCCCTATCGCCCTAACATGACCTGTTAAGGCTATCAAGCGTCGATTTAACATCAATTTCATATACCCTGCCGCAATTTAACCCCCACATCCCTCAATACTAGGTCGATAAATCCCCCCTTTTCGGCCTAAAATCGACATTACAGCTTACAAATTCCATTCAAACTTACGTTTTCGTCCCCGTTTACTTTTCTTTACATAGCGCCAATGACGCCTAAAACAGCCGGATACCATGACCGTTTGCCGTCAGAGATAGCCTGTCAAGGTGGAGATAGCCGCTTTGACCTTACAAACTAACAGCAAACCGAAGCCAATCTGTAAGGGAATGCGATAGTCAACTTTAAGGTCGCAAATCTATAGTTTAGGCATCATCACGAACAAAACATCATTATTCTCAAAGAAGGTACGCAATGTTTGACGTTTACAGCCCCACTTATTTCATCCCGAAGACCGAGACGCAGCCGT
>CAZTLI010000022.1:0-24067 GCA_964614375.1 uncultured Anaerolineaceae bacterium | reverse complement strand
ACGTGTTCCACCAGCGTATCCAACCGTCCGACATCGCCGATATACACCAGTTTGATGCCTTTGATTTCGGCGCCCAGCACCAGCTCTGGTGTGATGACTGTCCCATTGGCTAGTGTGATTGTTTCACCGCGTACCAGTTGTGCGCGTTCGGGGCCTGCGGGAACGCCCAATGCTTCGGCTTGTTCTACAAGGAAGGGGCGGCGTGACTTTTCTTCAAATGTGAAGCCAAAGCAGCCCGGCCCACGATGGCTGACCGGAAACGCGCTTACGGTGTAGGATTTTGCATCAAACAATTTACCGGGTTTGAGGTCTATAAGATGCAGTGGCATCGGCGGCTTTTCGTTACGCAGCACCACACCATAGATGAGGGATTGCACGCGGTCTAAAGCGTGCTTGCCACCATAGATTTCAAGTTGCTCGATGCTCTCCCAGCGCACAAATGTCGAAATCAAGCCGCCAAGACCGAGAATGTGATCCAGATGCCCGTGTGTCAACAGGATGCGCGACAGACGTTTAAAACCGATGCCGCTGCGAAGCAGTTGGCGCTGTGTGCCCTCGCCACAATCGACGAGATAGCGATGTTCACCCGCGATGATGACCTGTGCCGGCAAGCCACGATGCACCGACGGGGCAGAAGCCGATGTTCCTAAAAACACAATTTCGAACATCGCTATTCGCTGTCTGTTGAATCCGATTCGGCGGTTGCGACACGAATGGGATAAAGAAATAAACGCCGACCAAAGGGCTGGTCATTGTGGAAGATAAAGAGACGCTCGTCGGTACTTTCGACCACTGCACCGACTGAAATTGTGTATTCGCCTGCTAACAGGGTTTCTGGCAGCGGGATATTGGTGACCTGTATGAAAATGTCCCGCTCTTGCATCCGTTGGGGCACGATGCTGATGGTGTCGTTCTGGACTGCGATGGTTGTCGGATCAAACAGGACATGGACAAACAGGCTTAAATCGCTCGGCAAAGCGCCATCCACCCGCCAGTACGTAATGACCGATAACAGGTCGCCGGGGTGATAGATAATGGTGGGGTCATAGTCATACCCCAGAAACGTCAGATTGCCACCAAATCGCACGGGTGGGAAGACTTCGGGATTGTCGCCCGTCGGGACGCCTTCCCGGGTTGTTCCTGCAATGATGACGGGCGCGGTGGTTGTGAAACGGCCCACAGTATCTGCAACACGCTCTGAAATACTCAGCGACACGATGCCTTCAATCTCACTCGATGTGCCGGATTCAATCCAGTCACGCAGGTAAAAGTGTGTATTGGTCATGACATCAGGATCAGTCACGACCAGTTGTTCGGTTTCGCCGCCGCTGGTCAGGATGAGACCTGTTGTACAATCGACGAGTCGGATGATGGCGTTGCGGTTGTTGAGCATGATTTGCAGCAGTTGATTATCGTTTAATGGGCGTGCGGTGCCGTTATCACCAGGACGAGACGTACAAACAACAGTGGGAATATCGCTGGCGGTACGGTCTATGGCAATTGCCATATCTGCGACACGACTGTGATAAGCTGTTTGGACTTCAGGCAATGTCGGCCATTGTATAAACAAATCGCGGATTGTCCATATAAAATTATAGGCCAGCAGCAGCAACAATCCAAGAACGGCAATGCGTCGTGCCGTGCCGCGTCTCAGACTGACATAGATCGTATGAGTACCCAATCCAAAGAACAACGCCAGAATGGGCAGCAGCGCGCCATAGTTGATGAAGTGAGGGGTGTTCGCGACGAGAAAGACCGCCGGAAGCAGGATGATAAAGGTCAGCAGCGGCAGTGCAAAGCGGGACTGTCGCCAGTAGCGAATGCACATCACAACGCCAATTAAAATGAATAATCCGCTGATGAGGTCTACAAGCGGGCGACCCGGCAAGTTGTAAATCGGGCTGCTATCGCCCTGAAAGAAAATACCCACGATACCATTGGAGAATGAGCGAATGATGCCATTATAATCGCCAAATACGCGATCCGTTGCCGCTAGTTCGGGCAAACGCAGACTGGAAATAAGGTAGGGGATAATCAGGATGATCGCGACCAGAAGCCCGAAGCCCACATAACTCAAGCGCCGACGTGACAGGGGTTGGCGGGTGACGATGATATACACAATAAACACCATGCTCGATAATGCGACCATCAAGCTCATGGGGTGGATGTAAAAGCTCAAGCCGATAGAGACGCCGTAAACGGCAAAGGCCGTCGTTGTACCGCCGCGACGGTAAATGCGGCGATAAACAGGTAGTGCATGGGCTTGTGCCAGTAAAACCGTTGCCACCACCAACGGTACAACAGCCTCTGGCCTAACGGTGCGCGACAGGATAATCGGCAGCATCCCGAGCGCCATCAACGCCATCGCCATGACTGCCGCTAAGGGGCCAAATAAGCGCCGGGACAGTGCATAGACGAGCGCCAATGTGATTAAGCCTACCCACAGCGAAAATAGCCGATAGCCGAGGAGACCATTGCCCACGAGCGTTGTGCTGAGCGCCAGCGCCGCGTAATACAACCCTTCGCGGCCTTCACTGCCCTGTCCGGTCAGGTCATTAAGGTCATAAAAAACGCGAATATCACCCTGATTACGAACCGTCTCGGTGAAGCGGATATTGTCGATTTCATGATCATTCAGGCCAGGAGGCAGTGTAGGCAAATCCCACATCCGCAGCCCGACAGCGACCAGCAGCAGCAAAGCCGCCAGCGCATAACTCATCCTGTGAGACAACAGTGCGATACCTTTCTGTCATGTCGCTTTAAATGTAGTGTGTTCGGCCTGTGGTAGCAACACTGTATTTTTAAGAGTTTAAGAATCGACACAAACATTTTTAGTTCCATTTTGACCTGCAACACACGCCTTAAGCGATTTTTCCTCTCCATTCATTCCGGCGACCTGTTGAGAGATTGCATAGATGCAGAGACCAGTCCGGCAATTGTACCATGCCCCTGATTATTCCAGTGATTATCGGGTAGAGGCGCATAATCACCCATTGTCAGGGCAGCGCGCGGGTCTATGTAGGGTATTCCCAATTCATCCAGAATTGCTATTGCTGTGTTATAGGCGTCTGTGGTGCTGGTCAGGTCATCGCGGTCAGGGATGAGTACCACCAGCAGCTGCGTCCCCCCGATTTGCGCCGTATCACGCAGTTGCACGAGTAAATCATAGGTTAAGGCAACGGCATGTTCCCATTCGGCTTGCGCCCGCCATTGTACCCTGTTAAGCAGTCTGCTGGCGAGTGTGCCAACTCGTGTACTTTGTAAGAAATAACGAAAATCGTCAATTCGGGTTGGTGGGGCGACTTCGTGGCGCGATAGGAAGAAGGCTTCATCAGCAGTCAATCGCACCGGCGCGAAGTCGGCATCCAGAAGATACTGGCGCGTGAGTTCGTTGTTGATGACCGTAAATGTGTCAAGTGGATACAGATTATCCGTAAAATCGTTTCCCGGATAAAAGCCCAAAATGACCAGATTGGGTTGCATAATGGGTAAATAGTGCGTTAATACGCTTAATGCCTGTCGTGTGCCGGTTGAGGGGATGCCCGTGTTCCAGATGAGCGAGTCGGGATCGTCCGCTTCCAGTTGTTCAACCCAGGCTTGCCCGATGTCTGCCGATGCGCCCCATGTGAATGAATCGCCGAGAATGAGGATACGGTTGGTTTCAGTGTCAGGTGGGACGAATTCATCAGTATCATGAAATCCATCACGGTTGAATATACATAATCTTCGCAGGTAATTCACACCGAGTGCCGCTTCATCATCACAGTGAGAATGGCGTTCTGCCGGGTTGAAGTGGCACGCGACTGCATCGCATATCCACCATGCCTGTTGCGCGAACGCCGCGCTCATATCCTGCTGCCGATTCCCGGAATAATCGGGCGCATAGCTAAATGTCAGCAAAGTTAATTCGAGTCCGATAGGGGCGATTAACCACAGGAACGCGGCAATCAAGCGTGAATACGGTGTCGCATAGCCCACGACAAGCACCCATATCCCTGCGAATGTAATGAGTGCGTGTATGCCATTTGAACCGATACTCAATAGGCTGATGACAAGTCCACAAACGATGAGTGTGATACCGGTGATACGCACTGCCAGATGCGGCTGCCTGAATCGGACGTGTGGTGGCGGCGGAGTGGGGGAATCCATCGTGCGAATTGTGATAATTCTATAGCGAGGTCGCCCATGTGCTCAGAGCGATGACGATGATACCCAAAATGACATTAAACCACGTCAGACGCACTTCACGACGGCGCAGTCTTGACCATTCATCGGGGTTGCCTTTGCCGCGTTCTGCCAGGAGACTGGCACGTTCTAATGCGGGTGCGACGCCATATTGCAGCAGTACGCCGGACACGACCATACCAACCAGTAACAAATGCTTGGCGAGGATAATCTTGCTCCAATCGTTGTCGAAATTGAGGAAGCCGTTGTAATTGGGGTCTGCCGTCATCTGGAACAAGCCCGTCACCAGCAAAACCGCCAGACTGAGGTTGGATAGTGGCGCGAAACGTTTGCGGAGGCGCGTCAATACGGTGTGCAGCGCGGGGCTTTCTTTCAAGGCGCGATTCACTTCAGGCCAGACCATAATGACAGTCAGGACGAGGCCGCCAATCCAGATAATCGTGGCGACGATATGGAAAAACAGGCTAATCGCACGGATTTGGGGGGACAAGACCCACAGCCTCCGCACTCGATGGATCACGTTCAGGAATCACACGATCACCGCAATACTTAGGCATGTTCGCCAGGGCGACATACGCGGGACGCACACGGTTATCGGGCGTGGTAATCGCCCACCAATATTCTTCGTCTTGCTCATTCCAGGTCGGACGCGCAATGTAAATGCCCGACATCAATCCAACCCAGGGACGCCAGTGTTCCGCTGCATATTGATAGGCACGGACGAAGTATTCAGCCTGCGTGTCTTCATCGACAGCGAACCACGCATAATCTGGATTAACACCGCCAATGTCCGTCGTCCAGCCGGTTTCGAGGATCGCGATTTGTCGTCCGGCGTCGCCATTGAGAATCATGATTTTTCGCATATCTTCTACGCGGCGGAAGGTCGCCCACCGCCCATTTCCATCACGTTCAGCGTCATCGGGGCCATATTCGGGCGCGGCGAAACCGGGCGCATGAATCCCGACCACGTCGATGTACTGCTGGAATCCGGCGTTATACATCGCTTGTAGATACATATCATCACGGTGGGCGACATCATCGTGGCGACCTGTTGGCGATAACCCGGCGGAAATAAGGATGGCGTCGGGGTCAGCAGCCCGGATCGCTTCACTGCATACCCGCAGCAGCTCGACATATTCTGCGGCATTGGGTGGTTGATTGCCCCATTCGCGGGTGAGATTGGGTTCGTTCCAGATTTGATAGGCGGCAATGCGCCCACGATAACGTGTGGCAATCGTGCTGCAAAAATTGCCCCAATCGGAGAGGTCGTCGGGTGGCGCGTCTATGAATGGTTCGTCCGTTGCCGCTAGCGCCTGTGGGTGTGCCCAGTCCGGCACATCACTCAAGCGCACCACGAGGTACATTCCACGCTGCTCAACTTCATCAACAATCCGGTCTGCGTTGACGAATATCCATTCGCCGCGGGCCGTCTCCATATCCTGCCATGCAAACACCTGCTTGACATGGCTGAAGTTCATGCGGTGAATCCAATCCAGATGCAGGCCGATTTCACCGCCATCCCACCAGAGAAAGGCTTGCATTCCATAGGTGAGGGATGTGAATGGCGGGTCAACGATTGCGTCACCCATGAATGGGTCGGGTTCAGGTTGAGTCAAAATCACCGTTGCGGTGATGAGCAGAGCCACCACCACCAAACCGATGCCGATGATGACTCTGCGCTGCTTCAATCGCTGCATCAGGATTCAGTGCGCTCCAGATAATCTTGCTGCCATTCGCGGATGGCGTCATAGGCCGGGCGGAATACAAAGTCAGGGCCGATGATAGAATAGGGCACATTGTCGTTTAATGGGTCCCAACCCGCCTGTGGGCCATAATTGAAGTTCCAGATGAAGGCCAACCACACATTACCCCAGTCTTCCATGACGTCCAGTGCTTCAGGTATCCATTCGGCCTGCTCGTCCAATGTGTTATCGGAGGCAAATTCAAAGCCTGCTGGCACGCCATCCAAGCCTTCTGCCGACGCCCAACCGAACTCGGTGATGCACAGCGGTGTGCTACCCCCTGCGCTGGCGATTCGCGAAGCATACCCTTGCAGGGTGCTGCGGAATGTCCAGCTTGGATGTGGGCTATCGAAGGGGCCGCGGAATCGGGCGCTGGGGTCATTAGGTACCGCATCAAACGGCACATTTGGCCCGACATTATAGCCATTGTGATGCGCGCCGATACAGTCTGCATAATTCATCACACCCGCAGTCAGCATCGCTTCCATATAGGGCTGATCGTCGCAGCCCTGTTGCGTGCATCCACCAAAAAAGCCCGTCGGCGACAGCGCACCACTGATGATGATGATGCCGGGGTCGATGGCGCGGATCGTGTCGTGTGTCACACGCAGCAGATTGACATAATCGGATGCACGCACACCATTGACCGATGTCCATTCGCGGTCAAGATTTTGTTCGTTCCAGACTTCGACTGCGTGAATCTGTCCCGGATAACGGCGGAGGATTGCGCCCACAAAGTCGGCAAAATCCTGCGGGTCAGCAGGCGGGCCATGTTGAGCTGTATTCACACCCGGTTCGCGTGCCCACTCTGGCGCGGTGACGACGGAAATCATCACGTTCAGGCCGAAGCTGCTGGCTGACGGAATGACCGTATCCAGCATCGTCCAATTGATTTCACCCTGAACCGGTTCTAATATCTCCCAGCGCACCTGTTGTTTAATCCAGGTCAATCCCAGGTCTTCGGCGACAGAGCGATAATACCCGTCTTGCTGCTCGCGGTTGAAATCCGGCACTTCCTGCACCTGAATGCCTACCTGAAAAGCGGTATTATCGACAGGCAGGGGGGTGGGTGGGACTTCGGTTGGCGTCGGTGTCGTCGGTTCGGTTGTCGGCGCGGCCTGGACGACGACAGCGGCTTCGTCTGTAGGGGTAATCGTCGGCGCTAGCGTGGGCTGCGGTGATGGACTCGCCAGCACAACCACCGGGACGCTGCTGCTATCACTGCCAGAGACATCCACATTTTGGGCTAGCGGCGCTGTGCTCGGATCGAGTGTCCCGCCATAGGTGAAATAAATCGCGAGGAAGGTCGCCAGTCCCATCATGAAGGTGATGACCATCCAGACGATGACAAAACCGCGTAGCTGCCTGCGTTGTGTGGTACGTGTTGCCATAAATCCCATTCCCTCCTGTGTTAACGCGCGCCAGCGATAGCACTACACGCTGGACAAGTGCCGTCACGCCGGATAATGGCGTAACCAGCCTGCGGGTCGGAACTAAATTCCGTGAAATCGACATTCCAAACGATGACCAGTCGCACACGTCCACTTTGTGACGCGAGACTGATGGCCTCCGCTAGATAGGCCGCGTGTTGTTGCAGTGTGACGGATTGCCCGCCATTAAAACCTGCTGGCAGCGCGCCATAGCCATCTGTCGAGACATAGCCAAGCTCGGTGAAGCAGATGGGGCGCTGCCCGCCGGTGAGATTCCAGTAGTTATTTAACATGCCGAAGAAGTAGCGTGTGTAATAGTTGTCACGCGGGTCGCCGCTGCGTGCGCTTGGACTCACGACCCCCTCGTTATAATGCGCGCCTACGCAGTCCATCCACTGCAATGCGCCAGCAGCGACCATTTCCTCGACGAAGCGATAGTCATTGACGACCTGACCGGGGAAGGCGGCTTCTGCACCTGTTGGCGCAGGCGCGGCGCTGATGACCATGACACTGCTGTTGGCGGCTTTAATCGCCTGATACGATTGGCGCAGCAGGTCAGTATAAGCAGCGGCGCTAATTTGATTGCGAGGCCATTCACGGTCAATGTTGGGTTCGTTCCAGACTTCAATCGCATCAGGCCCTAATGCAGCCACACCGCCGAGGAAGTTGGCAAAATCGCGCACATAACCCGCTCCACCCGCTTCTAAATCGCTGGCATTACCGACCACCCCAAGTAAAATACGAAAACCATTGGCATGGGCAGCGGCAATCACATCGGACACCGAGCCGGGACTGAGACCGGGAAAGTAGCGAATCTGGACTTTCATCCACGTCATGCCCGCAGAACGCATCGCATTGACTGCGCGCGTACTATTTGTGCTGGTGACGTGCCCGCCATATTCAAAATTGCCGCCGACAGCGATGCTACCTCGATTAGGCGGAACGACCCCCGCAGGCCCTACTGATGGCCCTCCTTGCCCTTCTGTGGGAGCAGCGGTGAGTATGATTTCACCCGGTGTGGGTGTGACTGTGGGCAAAGGAGTGGGCGTGCTGGTTGGAATAGGGGTTGGTGTGTTAGTGGGCGCGAAGACGGCGACAGGCGCGCCACTCCGTGCAACAGGTACTCGCAAACCGACAATATCGACGTTAATGGCATAGTTGCCGTCGGGCGCTTGTACAGTCAATACGAGGTCTTCATTGAGTCCGGTAGTGACCTCATCAATGACTCCATTTGCGCCCTCTATCCGCCAGCGTAAGGCGAATTCAACCGTGACAGGCGCGTTGGGAATTTGCGTTTTGTAGCTCTGGATAGCGTCTAATACATCTTCCGCGACTCCAGCATTCAGCAAATCAGTAAATCCGACTCCGCCCAGCGCAAAATTCACAGTACGATCCATACGGAAACGAAGTGCATCACCCGTCGTTAACCAGACGCGCGAAATAGTATCGCCATTGTCGCTTTGGTATTCGATATAGGGTGTGTCAATCAAGGTGTTGATACCCGAAATCGCACTCATCCCATCGAGGCTAGCGGTGATAACTGAACCGGGTAGGATGATTCCCGCATCGCTGACTTCTTCAGCAACAATGCTGACATCGCCCACGCCGGAAAGGGCTTCATTAAAGCCGATGCGCGTGAAATCGCCACCGACTTCCCGGACGGAGAGCGCCGTTGTTGCAATGAGAATCTGATAGCGGTTGACTTCACGAATCGCCCAGCGCAGCATGGCTTCGATAGGACGGTCTTCGCCGGGTTCATAAAGCTGTGGATTGATACCGAGATTGACCTGTAGATAGGTGGCATATTGACCGATGACGCGCCAATCATAGGCGCCTGTATCCCACACGCCGCCGCCACCATCGGGCGAGGGCACAATCTCTGCTGATGGGACGACGACAGCGAGGCGTAACCCTGATTCCCGTAAGCCTGTGCCCAATTCCTGTATGAATGCGCTGAAATTATCACGTTGATCGGCGGGCAGGCCGCGATAGTCAATGACGATGCCGTCGAAGTTGCCGCCGAGCGCCACCGCCTGTACCTGTTGTGCATGGTTGCTGCGTGCTTCGCGATTGCTGAGAATGGCGACGATGGTATCGACATCAAGGGCGCGCGGGTCGGCAAAATTGCGGATGACGGGCATCACGCGATAACCCGCATTCAAATCAAAACCGGGCGCCAGACTGCCCGTAATTGTGCCTTGTAGCGTCGGCTGCAATCCGGCGGGCGCGACAATCGTTGCCAGATTTGCCACATCGCTCGTCAATGTTTGCGAGACATCGACAGAGACCAGTACCACCGGGTCGAGTGGCGCGGCCTGGAAAATCCCTACTGCGTCGGGGATGTTCTCGGTGGTTGCGACCAGTTGATTGCCAATGACCTGTGCCGGGATAAAGCGCCATGTGCCCGCATCTGTAAACCAGCCATACATATCCAACACATCCGGGCTGGTGACCTCTTGCGGAATGGTGACGCGGATAATCACGGTGTTGGGCGCTGTCCCGCGCGTATCAATCTCATAGACGGCGCTTTGTACCGCCAGAAAGGGCGGCACGGCAGATCGGGCATTCACCAGGGTTGTACCCGCAGCTTGCGCGCCCGCCTCGAAATCTGCCAGCGAAACAGAAGACAGTTGTACGCCAAAATCACCACCGGGCGCAGGTTCGCTAATCGAGAGGCGCATACTGTCGTCACTGACGACTGCACCTTCGCCCGGATTCGCCAGTGTGACGAATGCTTCGCCAAAGATGCGGTCATAGAGGTTAAATGGCGGCAGGAATAAGCCTGCACCAACCAGCAGCGCCACAATGACTAACGTCACGAGCGCGCCTACCCAGCACCCGCAACCACCACCGGATGGCTGCTGTTGGATAGGAATCTGTGGTTGGGTGTCGTGTTGATCTGACATAAAAATAGTCTCTCCGTTACATACGGGGTGTTGAAGGTATCCCGTTTTGTGTTTTATCGACGATATGGCCTATAGAATAACATGGGGTTTACGCATAAAACAGGGGGCAGCGCGCCGTTGCCCCCCGTTACATCAATCTCTGTAATTTTGGCGATTAACCACCCGCGATAGCCCGACACGCCGGACAATCGCCACCGGGACGGATCATGGCATAACCGCCCATCGGGTCTTCGCCATAAATCGTGAAATCGACATTCCAGATGATGAGCAGTCGAACTCGTCCGCTGCTACGGGATAGGCGAACGGCATCACCCAGCCATGCAGCGTGTTCTGCGACGGATGTATTCGCCGCCCAACCGAAGTGACCCGGCAGTGGCCCATAGCCTTCTGGCGAGAGATAACCCAGTTCGGTGAAGCACAGAGGACGCCTGCCACCGAAGGCTGACCAATACGTGTTAATCATGCCCCAGAAGTAGCGTGTATAGTGCTCGCTGCGCGGGTCGCCGCTGGTTTGCGACGGTGGGACGATGCCTTCGTTATAGTGAATGCCGAGACAGTCCATGTAATTGGCTGCGCCTGCTGCTGCCATACCCGCGATATAGGGGGCGTCATCACAACCGTTTGGACTGCATCCACCGAAAAAGCCAGTGGGGGCAAGGGCGCCGCTGATGACCAGTGTATTGGAATTGTTCGACTTGATGGCATTATACGACTGCGCCAGTAGTTGGGTATAACGACCCGGATCAATGAAACCCGCAGGCCATTCACGGTCAATATTCTGTTCATTCCAGACTTCAATTGCGTCAGCGCCGAGCGCCGCAGCCCCGCCCACAAAAGCGGCATATTGGTCATAATAGCCGGGATTATTCACTTCCCACACATGCCCGACAATGCCGATGAGAATACGGAAACCGCGCGCGTGTGCGTCGTTAATCATGCCCGACAACACGCCGGGGTCTTGTCCTTGACTATAACGGTACTGCCGTTTGACCCATGTCATGCCCGCGCCGCGCATCACATCAGCCGCATAATTGCTAAAATCTGCTACATGCCCACCATAGGAGAAGCCCGTTACAGGCGCTGTGCTAACGACGGGTTGGATAGTGACCGGACTGCCAACAACGGTTGTATCGTCGCTGCTTTGTGGGGGTGCGCCGCCACCACCGCCCGGGCTGAGTGTGAATGGTGTGCCAACGCCAACAATCGAGAGCGCGGCAATTTCGTTGTACGATAAGGTAATGAAATCGACCGACACCCAGCCAATCGTACCTTCAGGTGTGATACCGCGTACCCATTCCAGCAGGCCGTCACGTCCATCCAGCAGGAAAGTCGTGCCCTGTGTGCCGCGCCCAACCACGCGATAATTGGCGCTGGGACCGCTGCGGATGTTGACGGTTGCCCTCAGTGTGGTGGGTGTACCCTGTGCTGCTGCGCCGCCACCGCCACTGGCGACGGCGGGGCCAGACCCCTGCACCGGGGCAGCAACGGTGATTCCCGCTTCGGGGCGCACATAGGGCAGGTTGAGCACGTTGTAATCACCCAGCGACACATACGCTACAGACATCCAACCCACGCTGCCGCCCGACGTAATGACGTGTATCCAGCCAGCGGTGATGTCTCGACCATCTATCGCAACGGTGGTGTTCGCCGGGACGGTTTCTATCCGCCGCCAATGGGTGCCGGGACCACTTCTCAACCAAATTTCGGTAATGGTTGTGCCGAGCACCGCATCTTGCGCGACAATTGTCCCGATGGGGAAAATAGATGGCGCTAAAATGAAAACCAGTATGATGAGCGATAAAAATCGTCTTGTCATTGTAATTCTCTCATAGACTCCCGACTATATGAACAATAAAGCGCACCGGAACATTCAATGGATGTTCTCATTGTGCGCCCCCATACCCCCAATTGTTGCGCGCATTTTAGCAAAACCCCATATATTTGGCAACCTGCGTATAGCCTACGCTGAACCCCATTGCCAGACCCCAACCCTTTCGATACAGGGGCGAAACGTGTACACTTCGTCGCATGAGCGAAACCTTATTAAGCAATATAGATAGTGATGGCATAGGCATCCTGACGTTTAATCGCCCGCAGGTGATGAATGCGCTCGACATCGCCACGATGCGCCATTTTGCTGTCTTGATCGATAAACTGGCGCGGGACGACAGCCTGCGCGTGTTGATAGTAACAGGGGCAGGCGAACGCGCATTTTGCAGTGGGGCCGACCTTCAGGAACAGGCGACTTATCCATCGGCTGATGGCGCGCACGAGATGATTACGCTCATGGGTGATGCGCTATTGGCATTGGAACGGCTGCCTGTACCCGTGATTGCTGCGATTAACGGCTATGCGCTGGGTGGTGGCAGCGAAATCGCGCTGGCATGTGATATGCGTATCGTAGACGAGAAGGCGCGCATCGGGCTGGTGCAGATTCGCATGGGTGTGACTCCCGGTTGGGGGGCCGGGCAGCGTTTGCTGCGATTAATTGGCTATCCACGCGCAATGGAATTTTTGCTGCGGGGTCATGTGCTGCGGATTCAGGAATTGCAGGATTTGGGACTGGTCAATCAGGTTGTGAATGAAGGACGGGCACTGTTCCATGCCTATAATTTCGCACGACACATCGCGCTATCGCCGCCTAATGTCGTGCGCGGAATCAAGGCGTTGTTGCAGGCGGGTTTAAACGAATCCTATGAACAGGCGATTATGACCGAACGCGACATTTTTCCAGCATTGTGGGAAGACGAACCGCACCAACGGGCAGTCATGGAATTTATGGCGAAACAGAACGCCCGCAAGAATGGTGGTTAACAATGTCCGGGTATTACACAGCAATTGCCCGTTTTTATGACGCCGAGCATGTCGCCAAAACAGATGATTTAGAATTGTACGCGAGCCTGGCAGAGGATTATGGCAGCCCTATCCTTGACGTGGGCAGTGGGACAGGTCGTATCGTCCTACATCTGGCAGCCGAAGGTCACACGGTCTATGGAATCGAGCGTAATCAGGCGATGTTCGCCTATGCCGAAAACAAAATTGTGGATAACCCTTTCGCCGACCACATCCATTTGCATTATGGTGATGTCTTTAGCTACGAACCGAAAACACAG
Source organism: uncultured Anaerolineaceae bacterium (assembly GCA_964614375.1). Classification (GTDB taxonomy): domain Bacteria; phylum Chloroflexota; class Anaerolineae; order Aggregatilineales; family Phototrophicaceae; genus CAZTLI01. The sequence goes on along the minus strand of CAZTLI010000022.1, from coordinate 10,691 downwards.
TTCAGCCTGATTCTATTGACATATAACCTGTTGATGCACTTTCATACGCAGGAGGAGCAACTCAGACTGCTCAAGCTGCTGCGTCAATGGGTGAGTGACGATGGGTTGGTGGTGTTTGATTTACCGAATGCGGGCGATGCCTTTGGCGCGCAGGACACGGACGCGCTGACATTGGAACACACCTTTATCGACCCCGAAACAGGTCATCTCATCATGCTGCAATCGACCAGCCACATTGACCGCACGACGCAAATGCTGCGGGCGATGTGGATTTATGATGAGGTTCACGGGGATGGGACGGTCAAACGCACCTTTTCGCCCCATATTTTGCGTTATTTCTTCCTGCCCGAAATGCACCTGCTGCTGCGATTGACCGGGTTCACAGTCGAGGCCGTCTATGGCGACATGGAAGGCGGCGCGTATGAAGATGGCTGTGAACGCATGATTGTCTATGCAAAGCCGGTATGAAACGAGGTTTGCCGCTGAACGTGTTATCGAAAATGCCCCTCATTTTGCTGATTTGCAGTGTGCTGGTCGCTTGTCAGGTTGAATCACCACCATCTCCAACGCCGACCCGCGCGCTCTCTGGACCCACTGTGGTGCCCAGTGCGACCATCCATTTCATTACATCGGATGATTTGGCTACACCATCTGGCGGATTTAGTGACCCGACTGCGGCGGCGCTGCCCAATAATGCGCCTGTGCCCCCGGATGTGGTCGGTACGGCGATTCCCGGTGGTGGGCAGCGTGTGCAGGTTGTTGCTGATGATGGGCAGATAATGAACGGTGAACTGTATCAGCGAGGTCAAGCGCGCGTGCCGGGTATTTTGCTGGTCGGCATGAGCTTATCGGCATGGGGCACCTTCCCATCACAGTTGCAGGCGGCGGGTTTTACGGTGCTGGTTGTCGAGATACGTCCCGCGACAGTTGTTACCGATATGCGCGTGCTGCTGGCGACAATGGGCGAATTGGGCACAGTTGACCCGGCACGTATCGCCGTTGTAGGGGAGAGTGTGGGGGCAGACGCCGCATTGATTGGTTGTGCGACGGATACCAGTTGCGATGCCATTGTACTGATTAGTCCGCTGGGACGAGACACGCTGATGAATGTGCTGCCGACCTATAACCCGCGTCCACTATTCCTCACCACAAGTCAAGATGATGTCGATTCATTTCGTGCTGTTGAAGGCTTATCCTCTTTGGCGACAGGCGAAATTGTGGTAGAAACGTTCCCCGGCCCCGGACGTGGCGCACAGCTTTTGCAGTCTCAACAGGCTCTCGGCGCGCAAATTGTCGGTTGGTTAGCGGGTGTGTTGAATTAGCCCGATTACATCACTCAATTCTCTCGCCAACCGATGACACTGCCCTCATGATAGGCGGCGGTGTAGGCGAGTGACGTTCGGGTGTCATAAATCAAGACAGGACGATGGGGATCATAATCCAGTTGCGACATAAACGCCAATTGGGTGCTGTCCGGCGACCAGGCCAGCCCGTTGGTCGTCTCCAAACAAGTATTGGTAATCACCCTCTCTTCCATATCGACAATATAGAGTGTGATGACGGTTGGATAGCTCAAGCCTGTGGTCACAAACGCCAGATAACGACTATCTGGTGACCAGACCAGATGTTGGGTGTGGTTAGCAAACGCCGATAAGATGCGTTCGCCTTCAGGAAAGTCGAATATCGTGCCCCTAACCGCTCCATCGCGGTCAAACAGAGTCAGGCGATAATCGGGTTCAAAATCGTCGCCCGCGTTGGTCTCGGCGACAAAATAGGCCGAGTCATGCGACCATGCGCTGTGTGACACGTCAGCAAGTTGCAGGTCGGCCACCCGGTCGCCTGTCATCGGGTCGTATAATCCCCAGATTTCCGGGTCGAATGCGTTCTCGCTGGTGTTGAACAGTGCGCGCGTCCAATCTGGCGAGGGACGCAGGTCTACACCGTTGATGAGGGGATTCAATTCGCCGTCCCATGTCTTGACTTCTCGCGTTCTAAAATTGATGATAATGGGTTCATTATCCCGCACCCGACTCACTCTAGTGCTGCCCGCAAAAATCAGGTCTTCATTGTTGAGCCAGCGCATGTGGACTTCGCTGCGGTAGTCCGTGACACTAAACAAATAGGTGTAATCCCGATCAACGGTGATGATGTCGGTGTCAACACCTGTGGAATGGATGTTGATAGCCTGTATGTGCCAGGTGCGGGTTGTGCCATCCACTTGATTCTCGCCGATTATATCCGCGTACCACAAGCCATTGGGCGATAAACCCGCGCCCCCCAGACTGAGATTTTCAGAGAGGAACGCAACTACATAGGGTGTATCAAACGCGCCGCTAATGGCGTGAATGCCAAATTGTCCGGTCAGCAGAATCGCGCCACCGAACGTATCGGGACGGGATTCAAGTGGAGTCAGGCAGTTTTGAATGACAGGCCAACCGGTATCATCCTGCGCGACGGATGGGGCAGCGGTGATGACCAACAGCAGGGCAATCAACATCAATCTCATGAAATTCACTTTCTGTTTTGGGTGATTATAGTGGGTGTGGGTCGATTCTGCCTGCTGATTGGTATGCGCTTACTGGTTGAACAGAGGACGTTAGGAAAAAGGGGGCGGCCTGTGGAAACCGCCCCGGGAGGTGTGTGTTACTGGTAACGCCTAACGGCGCACAATTGCGCCGAGGCGATTTTCGGCACTGGCTACGATTTTTCGATGGACTTTCGCCACCTGTTTATCGGTGAGGGTTTTCTCCGGGTCACGATACACGAGGTTATAGGCGAGGCTCTTGTGTCCGGCGGGAATGTTCTCGCCACGATAGACATCGAACAAACGCACATCCGCCAGCAAACTGCCGCCCGACTGCCGAATCATCAGTTCGACTTCTGCGGCGGGTGTGGCTTCGGGCACGATGAGCGCGATGTCCTGTAGAATCGGTGGCGTTTCCGGCAGTGCTTCGACAGTGTGACGGTCACGCACCGGTTTGAGCAGCCTGTCAAGATCAAATTCTGCCGCCAGCACGGGCGCATCGTCCAGCTTGAAGCGTGTCGCAATAATCGGATGCAATTCGCCGAATGAGCCGATGTCGTGCTTGCCAATGACCAATTTTGCCGACCTGCCCGGATGGAACGATGTGTGACTGCTGCGCTCGAAATGGGCGTTATCCAGATGCAAGCCATCGAGCAGCCCTTCGACCACGCCCTTTATATCGAAGAAATCGACCATTTCGTCCGTATCGCCGAACCAGTCTTCGACCTGCCGCTTGCCCGTCATCAAGACGCCAAGCCGACGCGGTTCTTCGGGCAAATCGTCTTCATGCTGCAAATACACACTGCCAATTTCGAAGATTTGCTGGCGGTCATAATAACGGCGGTTGCCTGCTGCGGCTTCCAGCAGGTTGATGAGCAGCGTATGCCGCAGGACAGTCTTTTCCTCTGAAATTGGATTTTCCATCCGCACGTACTCAGCGTCCGGGAAGCTCGATTCGGCATCAGGCGGGACGAGCTGCGCTTCGGCTTCGGGCGTGGTGAAACGATAACTGATATTTTCCGACAGGCCGAGATTCACCAGTAAATCGCGCACGACCTCTTCATGTTCGAGGGCGGTATTGGTGCGCTGGGGTGGCATTTCGTCCGCCATGATGGTGTTGGGAATTTTGTCATAGCCATAGATGCGGATGACTTCCTCCACCAAATCGGCCTGCCCAATTACACCTGTGCCGATGTCCAGGCGATGGTCGGGCGCGACAACATGCAGTGTGTCGCCATCAAGCGTGACATCGAATTGCAGGCGACTGAGGATGTCGGCAGCGGTTTCGATAGGGATTTCCATACCGAGCAAGCGCGCGATTTCGCTCACAGGCAGGTCAACTTTGACTGTTTCTGGCGGCAGCGGATACTCGTCAATGATACCTTGCGCCACCTGTCCACCACCGAACTGTCGCATGAGTTCGATGCCGCGTTGGACGCCGAGAATGGCCTGCGACGGATGTACGCCACGACTGAAACGGGTGGAAGCGTCCGTATGCACTTTTTGCGATTTCATCGTCTGGCGGATGTTGATGAAATTCCAGTTCGCCGCCTCGAGTAGAACGTTGGTGGTTGAGGCGCTGATTTCGGTATCTGCGCCGCCAATGATACCACCCAAACCGATGACGCCCGCATTGTCACACACGAGGATATTGTGCGGGTCGAGTTCGCGCTGTTCCTCATCGAGCGTTTCCAGTGTTTCGCCCGGTTTCGGCAGGCGCGTGATAATCGTCGGTGCGTTGCCCGCTGCCCGTTCCATCAGTTTGTCATAGTCATAGGCGTGCAAGGGCTGACCGATTTCAAAGGTGATGTAATTGGTCACGTCTACAATATTGTTGATGGGGCGCTGCTCGACCAGACGCAAGCGATGCTGTACCCACTGCGGCGATGGCTTAATTGTGGTATCGCGCAGCAGGGCGAATGTGAAGCGCGGGTTGAGTTCTGGCTCTTGAATGTCGATAGTGACGGCTCCGGCAATCGGCGCGCCTTCAGCAAGCAGGTCGAATGAGGGTGGTTTGACCTCTTTACCGAGCAGGGCGGCAACTTCCCGCGCGACGCCGAGTATACTGAAACAGCGCGCAAGATTGGGCGTCAGTTCGATGTCGAGAACGACATCGCCGAGCACATCTTGCAGCGGCGTGCCCGGTGCATGGCCTTCGTGATTATCGAGCAGCATGATGCCTTCATGCGACTCGGAGATGCCGAGTTCTTTCTCTGAGCACACCATGCTCTTGTTATAGATACCGCGCAGCTTTTTGCCTTTAAGTGTCATCCGTTTTGGTGTGTCGCTGTGTCCATCCCATACCTCCGCCCCTTCATGCGCGAATGGTGACCAGAGGGGAGGGTCGAGCGGGCCTTTATTTTGATAGTCGAACAGGTTGGGCGCGCCTGTCACACACTGCTCCAGTTCATCGCCGCCATAATCGACCAGCGCCAGCACCAGACTATGGGCATCCGGGTGCGGTTTGATCTCGACAATTTTGCCGAGCACCAGTTTTTCTCTATCCCATACCAGATGCTCGGATTTAGGCCAGCGCACCCCTTCGACCTCGACCTGTGGCACGCCGATATAGTTAATATGCTCGACCTCTACGCCTGCCAGCGTTAACCGTTCCGCCAAACGTTCAATCGGTATATCAATGTCTACAAATTCTTTCAACCACGATACGGGTACAAGCATGGACTGTCTCTCCGTTTAATTGCTGCTGTTGACCGCTTCTAAATAGGTATTGATAATTGGAATCATCGCCTGGGCGACGATTTGATTGCCTACAGGTGTCAGATGATTAAAATCGACCCAGATAGCGCCGTCGCGGGCAGCATCCAACACATCCGAAATATCATAGAGATGGGCATAATCTGGCGCGGCCTGGCGCACACGCGCATAGACGCCTGTAAACAATTCGGGTAGACCACCGGGCATATCCCACAAAAATCGCTGTTCTTCGTCGTTCGGTTCGCCTGTGCGTACAGGTAATACTGGCTGCCAGAAGGCGATGAATGTAAAGCCATACGCTTCTGCCATGCCCGAAACGGTGGTGTAGTTGGCGAGGTAGGTCTGTGTGACTGCATCCGCCAGTTCATCGCTATAGGGCACATACGGGCGCGCGGGTCGTGGGACTTCGCCAATCATCAAGCGGAAGGTCGCCGTTTGTCGCAAAACATCGCCGAAATCGGGCGCTTCATCCACGCGGCTGTTTACAATGGTGCCATCTATCGCGGCGTCGAACAGTTCAATATAGAAATGTCCGCCTGCCTGTCCGCTGACATTGGCTGTTGTGACTTCATTCGCGCCATCGTAAAAGATGACCATATCCGGCACAGCGCCCGCCTGTAAGAGTTCCAGCAGGCGAATGACACTCTGTGTCGAATTAAAGCCCACATCAGCATAATTGGTCACGCAAATGACGCCCTGTTCCGCAAGACCGGCCTGTAAATAGGCCGGAATCGTGCCCCAATCTGGCGAACCGTAACCCCATAGTGTCGAACCGCCGAATACAAAGATACGGTATGAGTCATCCGTACACGTTGAGCCGGGTGTGTGGCGAACACCATTCTCGTCAATGTTGATGTACTCGCCGCTGTGGGGACGTGTGCGCCATAAGGTATAGGGTTGATAGTCCCAATTATCCGCGACTTGCATGTGTTCTTCCCAGTAGGGGCGTCCCCAGTCTTGCTGTCGATAGTAACCAAGCGCCACTTGCTGCTCGATAAAGGCTTCGATACGCTGTGCCAACGGTGGCTGCGAATCGCCGCGTAGTGACAACACCAGCGCCGAACAACCCTCAACCACCAGCAGCGCGATAAGGGTGTTGAGCACAATCAGCGCAATCGTGCTGTATGCGCCACGTTTCGGTTGGATCGGTGTGGCAGCCAGTTGTTCGTCGGTATCTAGCACGAGTTTGCCTGTGTTTAGAACTGTTCCAGAAAGCGCAGGTCGTTGCGCCAGAAATAGCGAATATCTTTGATGCCGTGTTTGAGCATTGTCACACGCTCTGGCCCCATGCCGAAGGCGAATCCACTCCATACAGTTGGGTCATACCCGCCGTTACGTAATACGGTAGGGTGTACCATGCCGCTGCCAGCGATTTCCAGCCAACCGGCGTATTTGCAGACCGAACAGCCGTCACCGCCACATAGAAAACACTCGACATCCACTTCCATACTTGGTTCGGTGAAGGGGAAGTAGGACGCGCGAAAACGCACGGCAGCATTTACCCCGAACATCCGGCGGGCAAATTCGGTAATTGTGCCTTTCAAGTCACTCATGCGGATATTGCGTCCAATCGCCAACCCCTCGACCTGATTGAACTGCACTTCGCTGCGGGATGTGATTTGTTCATAGCGATAGCACATGCCCGGCAATATCACGCGGATGGGTTTTGTGCCCCTGTCGCCCAATTCGTGCATGGCGTGGATTTGCCCCGGCGATGTTTGCGTCCGCAGGATGATGTTGGGGCGAGTCGTGTAAAATGTGTCCTGCATATCGCGCGCTGGATGATGCGGCGGGATGTTGAGCAGCGTGAAGTTCATATCATCCGTTTCGACATCCCGGCTGCGATAGACCTGGAAGCCCATATCCGCCCAGATGTGATAGAACTGTCGCAGCGTGCGCGTTGATGGATGCAGTTTGCCTGTCGGACGGGTACGTCCCGGCAGCGTGACATCGAGATTGCCCTCCTCCAAATCCTTCATCAGCAGATGTTCGCGAATGAGCGTTTCGCGCGTGTCGAAGGCGGTTTCCAGCGCCGTTTTCGCTTCATTCACTGCCTGCCCGACACCAGGCCGGTCTTCGGCGGGCACGGTGCGAATTTGCTTGAGAAATTGTTTGACCGCGCCATTGTTACCGAGATAATCGCGCTTCCACGTTTGCAACTGGTCAAGATCGTTGATGTGTTCCAGTTGGCTGATGGCTTGTTTGTGCATGTGTTGAATGTCTTTGAGCATCGTGCCTGACCTGTTTCGCTATTCGTCCCGAAAATAAAAACGCCCTCGTCCACATCAGGGACGAGAGCGCCAATTGGCTAATTAAGCTCCCGCGATACCACCCTTGTTCAGTTCACATCGCTGTGAGACTGCACTCATTACCTTCGTCAAAAGGTTGTCCCATTCACGCCGGGCAGCGGAGCAGACTACTGAGTCCAGGATTCTATTTCGAAAATTAGACCGTTCCCCTGTCGGCTCTGGAGGGAATTCCACAGATGCAATCCTGTCGCGGTTTTCAGTCTATGACCGACGACTCCCTGGAGGTGCGCGGCTCAGTGAATGAGCCTGTTTATGGACTGTCTCCGTCTTCGCCTTTGGTGTATTGCTATGACCACGATTTGTGGTATGTGTGTGCGTTATTATGCCGTTGTGCGGATAGGCTGTCAAGATTCGGTTTGACACAATAATCCGTATTGACCCGTTGCGATGTGTTGAGATTTGTTAAAGACAAATAGCAGACTCTTGACGCCCATAGCAAACCGTGCTAACCTATAACATGGATTCTATAGGTTAAGATTTAGGCTCAAGCAACATGACAGAAACAAAACTACGGATTGAACCTGGAGCAATCTACTCCAGACAAGAAGCCTCAGAAGCGTTGGGGATTAGTCTTAGCACCCTCAAACGGCTTATCAAGAAGGGGCATCTGAAAATCAGTAAACCCAGTGGAATGCGCCGTGTGTTTATCACGGGTGAAAGCATTCTGGCAATGCTCGAAGATACCTCAGTCGAGAAAGGCGCATAGGTATCATGGTCTATTTATCATCCGTATCACGTCATCTCAGCAACAATCGCGGCCTCTTGCCACGCCATACCGCCCTGATTCAGCGCGCCTTTGTGCTGGCGAGTCGGTTTGGTTATACAGTGCCGCAATATGTGGATGTCCGTGGATTGGATGGGTGGTTTGCGCCCATAACGGCGGATGGCAATGAACCCAATCGCATTCGCATACAGGGTCAGTCTCGAGGAAGGTATAGATGGCGATAGCTAGATCGACATCCCTTCCAACACGCACCACCAACGGGTGATACCGATGAGGGCGTGAGACTGACACAGGTCTCACGCCCTTTTGTTTTAATCGTCTATTTCTAAGAGGTGTAAACAGCATGATTCGAATTTATCAACACGCTACACCCGTGACGACAATTGATGTGCGCCTGCGTGACCTCATGGATGCGCTGGACGAACTGCATACCGCAGCCAGTGACGGCACGCTCGACCAGACGACACCCTTGAACGAGGCTGAGCTATTGGGTTGGCTGCGCGAGGTGGTCTATACGGCGCAAGAGACAATCAACGAAATAGAGCAGCGTTCGCATTGTGCGCCGATTCTGCGCCTGTTGGATACGCCTGTACTGAAGCAAGCGACCTGAGCAGGTCGTCCATGACGACTCTATAACCGAGAATCCAATTTGAGCCTACCCGTGTTATAGAGTCGTTAAACCAATTTGACTAAGCGATCAAACCGATTTTAATATCACACCAGCGCACACGGATTGTATTGTTACGATGGGACACAACCTACAACGACAGACTGCGATGTAATGGTCATTCAACAGTTTTATGTATATAGTAGATGACGAGTGGTGACACAAGTGACCTTTAACAAGTGGCAAAGTCCGGCGAGAGCAGACCACGCGCAAACAGGGGTGTTGGCCCGTCTGCTCCCGCCGCTTTTTATCATAACAGGTCAAAAGCGGTCTTTTAAGACAAAATGCTAAGTAATTTTAAAGGCGCGTTAACCGATTTCTTGTATAATATGGATATATTGTGCAGAATATCACGTATAGAGTCGCTGACATAGAAGAAGGGCGATAGAAGAACCGTGTCTACTGCGTCAATTCTACAAAGCCGAGTTTTACTCCTGAATGGCAGCACCTGGGAACCCCTTGCTGTAATTACCGTGCCGCGCGCCATCAACCTGCTGCTGGCGGGGAAGGCGGTGGTGGTTGAGCAAACGGGTAAGTTCCTCCGCACTGTGCGCGACCAATTCCCTGTGCCGTCAGTCATTGCTTTGCGGACGTATGTCAATGTGCCGCGTCGTCGCTCACACTGGAGTCGGAAAGGTGTGTTGATGCGGGATAACTACACTTGCATTTACTGCGGCGCGAAACCGGGCACGCTCCAAAAAGGCAAGGTGTTGGGCAAGACCGATTTCACCATCGACCACATCAAGCCGAAGTCCCGCGCTGGAAAAGACACATGGTCGAATACGGCGTGTGCATGTGCTCATTGCAATCATCGCAAAGGCAATCGACTGCCACATGAATCGGGTATGCGGTTAATGTGGGAGCCGAAAATCCCGCGCACAAGTTATCTGGTGGTTGCTGTTGGTAATGGGCCAGATGCCTGGAAACGGTACATCGAATACTGAATAAGCAGTGCGACAGAAGTGTAAATTTGGGGCAGTGATGCCCCTTTTTTTTTGCTTGTTGCATGGGTGTTTCCACTTGAACCCGGTTTGAGACCATTTAGTGTAGAAATGAATACTGAACTGAACTGAAAGCGATTGTATTGCTGTTGGGTTCGCTCATTTTGCAACAAGCTGTTTGACGCATCATCCGCCTGTGAGTTGACATAGTTGGATGGAGTGCCAATCACTCGGTCCTGCTCATCCATGCACAACCCGAAATAGACATCCAACATCCGGTTGCGGCATTGGGCGGTATATGCCGGAATGCGTATTGCCCAACAGCGCTGCCAGTGGTGGGTCGATTGCTGGATTCGGACGAATGGTATCAGGTGTTGATTACACCCGAATTGCGAATATCTGAAAACTGGTATCGAATGAACCACGACGAAGCGACCGCATGGGTCACGCTGGAAGGTGATGGTCGGCTTATTGGCGCTTGCGAGGGTGTGCCTGTTGTCACTGCTGCTGATCAGGAATAGATACGGTTTCTGTTACGAGGCATCTGTTCCCGGTATACATTGGTATACTTGCCAAGAATAAAAGAAACTAAGGCAGAATTTTCACGTATAACTTTTAGTTTATTTATGCAAAGGGGAAAGCGATGGCAGAAAAACACAACGACGTAATGGTCGAGGTGCGCGGTTTGACGAAAACGTTCAAACGCAAAGATGGCACGACTGTCGAAGCCGTGCGGGGTATCGACCTTGATATTCAACAGGGGGAAATATTCAGTTTTTTGGGGCCAAACGGGGCGGGTAAAACGACGACC
>CAZTLI010000021.1:0-24309 GCA_964614375.1 uncultured Anaerolineaceae bacterium | reverse complement strand
CTAACGGCGGGATATACAGGGGGGGACTCTTCCTTTATAATAAACCGCTGCACTGTAGACACTATCCATATGCGTAATTACCACCCTAAAAAACCAGCCTCTTGATGAACCACCATGAGCAAATTGGCAATTCGCGTTGAAGAGATGAGTAAACAGTTTCATATTGGCAGGCAAAAGCAGCATGATACGCTGTTTTATGGTCTGACCGATATGTTTGCTGCCCCGGTGCGGCGCACCTATCGTTTATTACGAGGACGTGCAGGCAGTGCGGCGGAGTTGGATGATACGTTTTGGGCGCTGCGAGATGTTAATTTTGACGTGCAGCAGGGTGAAGTGATCGGCATCATCGGGCACAACGGCGCGGGCAAAAGCACACTGCTGAAAATACTCAGCCGAATCACCGAACCGACCAGCGGACGGATTTCGTTGTGGGGGCGGGTCGCTTCTTTATTAGAGGTCGGCACAGGCTTTCACCCGGAACTGACCGGGCGCGAAAATGTCTATCTCAATGGCGCGATACTGGGGATGCGTCGGCACGAGATTGATCGTAAATTTGATGAAATGGTCGCCTTTGCAGAAGTCGAACAGTTTATCGACACACCAACCAAACACTATTCCAGTGGGATGACCGTGCGCCTGGCGTTTGCCGTGGCGGCCCATCTCGAACCGGAAATCCTGCTGATTGACGAAGTGCTGGCGGTGGGGGATGTCGCCTTTCAACGAAAGTCGCTGGGCAAGATGAATGATGTCGCCAGTGAAGGGCGTACCGTGCTGTTTGTCAGCCATAATATGGCAGCAATTAACACCCTCTGTAGTCGGTGTATCTTGCTTGGTCATGGCAACATCCTTGCCGATGATGATACCGATGAGGTCGTGCGGGAATATTTGAAAACGGGTGCCGAAATTGCGGGTCAACGCGACTGGATAGAGGGTGAACGTCCGGGCGACGATGGCATCTATTTACGGAGTGTCCGTGTCATCAATTCCGAAGGCGAAGTGACGGGTAACATCTTCACGGATGAGGATTTTACAATTGAGTATGCCTATGAAGTGCTCCACGAACCGCGCATATTTAATGTTGGGATGCACCTCTATAATCAAATCGGCATTCATGTGTTGACCTCGCATGACTTTACCGATTCACAGTGGAAAGATACACCGCGTCCAGTCGGTGTCTATCGCAGTCGCTGCCACATACCGGGTCATCTACTCAATGTAGGACAATACCGGTTGATGGCACAACTGAAAACCATGCCAAACACAACATACTGCAATGAATATAATGCACTTAGTTTTGAAATTCACCGCCGTCAGTATCCGGGAGATGTCTTTTTGCCATTTAAGGGTATCGTCCTTCCCCGGTTTGAGTGGGATTCAAAGCCATTTATCCTGACCGGGCGAGGAGAACATGAATAATGTGGTTGAGGCGCGTTCGGCAATTTTTGACCCGGCAAGGACAAGCAGCTGATATACAATTGAAGGATGCCCCTACATTTCTGATCGTAGGCGCACAAAAGTGTGGCACAACCAGCCTGTATCATTACCTGGCGCAGCACCCGGCGATATTCATGGCGCGGGCTTATGAAGAATCGGGCGAGATTCATTACTTCAGTGGGGATACATACCCGAACGACGATTGGTATCGGTCATTATTCAGAGTACCTGCTGAACAAGCCCGGCAGATTCGCGCGACGGGGGAAAGTACACCCAATTATTGTTACTTCCCGGAAGCAATAGAACGCATCCATGCCTTTGATAAGCGCATCAAGTTAATTATGATGCTGCGAAATCCAATTGACCGGGCCTTATCCCATTATTGGATGATGCGAAATAAAGGTCAAGAAGACCTTTCCTTTGATGCGGCGCTTGAGCAAGAACGGGAACGGATTCAAACAAGTACCCTGGCCTTAAACCGGTTTTCGTATTTAACCCGCGGACATTATGTTGAGCAGCTAGACCGGATGTGCCGGTACTTTCCACCCAACCAAATTTTGATCCGGCGGACGGAAGACCTGGCCCAACAACCACAAAAAATCCTGAACGATATTGCTGATTTTATTGGTGTTGACACGTTTGTGTTGCACGATTTCCCGCATCATCGACAGGGCGATTACCCTCCTGCGGATGCCGAAGTCCGGCAGCGCCTATTTGTCTATTTTGAACCCTATAATCAGCAGCTTACTGCCCAGTATGGTATTAAAACCGATGATTGGGTTTAGCTGCTAAAACGCTGTGACACAGGTTCTAGCGTCCCTATGGCATCGATCCAACTTGATCGATAGAGGAAGGTTTAGAGGAATGATGAAACCAGTTGTTGATAGTCCGTCATTCTGGAAACGATGGATACGACGAGTTTGGGCGACCATTCATCCATCGTCCCTTACTCAGTTTGACTACAATTTACGCACACGACGCGCCGCGCAAGCTCACGCACAAAAAGCGCGCGAATATCGTATCGAAACCGCGAACTTATCGCTCGAAAAACTCGTTGATATGGCTATTCAAAAAGGACATCCGTTTAGGGCGACTCAAAAACGGACAGAAATCCTATCCCTGTTGCAACAGGTACGTGAACGCCGTCCGCGCTATATTTGTGAAATTGGCTCAGATAAAGGCGGAACGTTAGCGTTATTCAGCCGTGTTGCGCTCCCCGATGCAGAAATTCTCTCCCTGGATATTGCACATACCCCGCAGCTCCTTGCAGCCTTCAAACACCTGGTTCAACCGGGACAAAAACTGACGTGTATTACCGGAGACACGCACACACAGGCTATTTTGAACCAATTTAAGGCGTGGCTTGGCGATAATCAATTGGATTTTCTGTTTATCGACGGCGATCACACCTATGAGGGTGTCAAACAAGACTACGAGATGTACGGCCCATTTGTGCGTCAGGGCGGCCTGATTGCCTTCCATGATGTGACCCCGGCTGATCCAGAACAATATGCCCCGGATAGTCCCTACTATACAGCGGGTGTAGCGCAATTTTGGGAAAAACATCAGGCAGAACTCCCTAACCCCGAAACAGTTATTGAAGACCCCAACCAGCAAGGGTATGGTATTGGTATTCTACATCCCTAAACCAGCATAACTAATCACCGTTCTATGATGATGTCGCGCAGGTTTCAACCACTGCTTGACCCGGTAAATAGATTTGCCATTCGGCAGCGGTGAGGTCACGATTGGCAAGGGCACAGGCGAGGTTACGCCACGAGTCGATGCTCACGTCCCACAACGTAATCGTGCCCGACAGTGTTGCGACAGCTACCTGTGTGCCATCGGGACTGAAGACCACTGCCCGCACCTGATTGTTATGGGGCAGGGGAGCAACCAGCGAACGCCGCGTCACCACATCCCAAATTGTAAGCTGACGGTCTGTGCCACCACTCGCCAGCAGCGTGCCATCGGGACTGAAGGCCAGCGCAGATGCCCATCTGTTATTCTGCACACGCAGCGCCTGACCCGCTATTTCACCTGTTGCCACCGCATAAAGTGTAATCGCGCCATCGCGCGTGGCGACGGCCAACAGCGCGCCATCGGGACTAAAGGCCACCGCGTCACTATCGACCGTATTGCTGAACGTGTAGACCGCTTCGCCTGTGTTCATATCGAACACGCGCGCCCGCTCATCCCATCCCGCAGAGGCTAACAACGCACCATCGGGACTGAAGGCGATAGTTTGAATCGCATCGTTATGGGCAGCGATACTATAGCGGATGCTGCCTGATTCAACCGCCCAGACGATGATTTCACCCATGCCCGATGCAGAGGCCAGCAGTGTGCCATCGGGACTGAAGGCGAGGCTGCTCACTAACGCGATATGATCGTTGAATTCCTGTACAACTTCGCCGGATTGTGCATCGACCAGCACAACACGCCCCGTAATCCAACCGATAGCAAGTGTTTCGCCATCGGGACTCACGGCGACTGCCAGCACATCGTCAGCTTGCTGCCAGGTCGCACTCGATTCGCCATCTGCCAGATTCCATACCTGCACGGTGGCGTCGGTGCTGCCGGAATAAAGCGTTGTGCCATCGGGACTATACGCCAGACTGTAGACTTGCCCGCTGTGCCCGGTCAATTCACGCGCGAGGGGTGTGCTGCCCGAAACCGCATCCCACACGAGGACATTGCCATCGACACTGCCCGATAGAATCGTCGTGCCATCCGCACTAAATGCCACATCCCAGACCGCGCTGGTATGGCCTTCCATGAAGTCGGGCGCAGCACTCCGTCCAGCGCGCAAGGCCGCCACATCCCACAGGCCTACCGCGTCATCGGTGCTGCCGGTGACCAGTTGTGTGCCATCGGGACTAAAATCAACCGCGCGCACCCAATCGTCGTGGGCCTCTTGCTCACGCAGCGCAATCGGGTCGGTCGGGTTGCTCACATCCCACAGCATCAGCGAGGGCAGGGCTGTTCCTGCCGCCAACAATGTCCCATCCGGGCTGAAATCGAGACTCATAATCCAGTCATCGAGCGGGTCGAAGGGTTCGCCGACAGCCTCACCCGTCTCGACATCCCACAAACGGACGCTTCCTCCATCGCCTGCCGATGCCAGCAGCACCCCATCAGGATGAAAAGCGACATCCCACACCCAATCCTCATGACCTTCAAAAACGGTAATCGGTTCGCTCAAATCATCGACGAGCCACAAGCCGACGGTGGTATTTTCATAATCGGCCTGTTCGCCACTCACCGCCAGCAGCCTGCCATCGGGACTGAAAGCTATCGCGCGAATGCGTCCGTCATAAGCTGCAACCGGGTCGCCAAGTGGTTGGGGGGCAGCCGGATCGCGCACATCCCACAGGCGCAGCAGGCCATCATCGCCACCTGCCGCCAGCAGTGTGCCATCAGGACTGAACACGACGCGCCAGATCGCCCCCGCTGTATCGCCACTAGCGCCCGCGAAGATAGGCTCTCCAATCGCCGTGTTTGTGGTCGCATCCCAGAGGACAATGTGCCCACTTTGGCTGCCTGTCGCAAACAATGCGCCTGTCGGACTGACCGCCAGCGTGTAAATGTCGCCTGTCGATGGGTAGAGATAGGCGCGTAAGCGTGGGCTTCGCAACAGGGTGGCGAAGATACTCCCGCGCGCTTCCTGTGTGGGTTGTGTTTCCCACGCGCGAATACTCAGTAACGCGGCGCTGTCGAGATGCAATGTATCAATATTGCGGATAGCTTCTATCGCCAGACGACGTGAATCGGCGACACGCGCATTTTGCAAGGCAATTTCCCGCTGCCGATTGGCCTCTTGATATTGCAGAAAAGCGAGGACAGCCAATAGCGCCATCATCACAAAGGCGATTGAAACCCCGATGAGCATTCGCCGCTGGAATGTCGCCGCTGCCTGCCGGCTGGCATAAATATAACGATTGTGAAGGTCGGTGATGGCAGGTTCGGCATTTGCTGCGCCGGCTAACCATGCTTCGGCGCTTTGGAGGTCCCTACCGCGCAGGAGCAGGCTGTTATCTTGCGCTGCGTCTTGCCATTCACGCGCCCGCACCAGGATTCGCGTGTGATGGTGAACGTGTTCGGGGTCGATAGAGAGTGTGTCGATCACTTTCTGGACGACTTGTTTTAGGGGCGTCCCGTCGATAGCAATGATCCAATTGTGTGACGAGACCATGGGATGCACATACGCCTTATCGTCTTCGGCTTCAATTTTGCGATACAGCACTGGTATGAAGCGTTTGCCTGTGCTGGTCGCGTGATTGATTTCCTTCGTACACACCTCTGAGCGGATGGAATCCGGGCTGATGACGAAGAGAAAGGCATTGGCGCTGTCGATGCCGTCTTCAATCGCTTCCCACCAGTTCGTCGCCGGGTCAATATCTTCCCAATCGACCCAGATGTTGCTGTAATGGGCTTTGACCCCGTCATGCAGACGATGGACAAAATCCGTATCGCGCCGGGAATAAGAGATAAACAGGTCGTTCATGGGGGAAGTCATGGCCTTCGCCTTTGCATGATTGCCAGCATTGTGCATCAACGGTGTTTATAGCGGGATTATATGCCAGACGCAAGCAAGCGTCCATTTTACCCATAAACGCTGGAACATGAACTTTTTAAACAAGCCCCACAGTGGTCATTCTATGGCAGTGGATACCGCGGCGGGATACAATGGGTGTCGATAATCGCGTCTGAAATGGGCCATGCAGCGTGGTGAAATAACAGCCGCGATAGTGTTATATAGAGATGGAAAAGAGGTGTTTTCGATGCGTAAATTGTCTTTTTCTCGAATGAACTTAATCGTTTCACTAATGCTGTGCCTGTTATTGGGCAGCGCGGTCACAGCCCAGGATGCAACACCCGCCATGCCCGACACCGTGACCATTGCCGGAACGGTGCAGAGTCTGTTGGGTTGTCCCGGTGATTGGCAGCCGGAATGTGAAGCGACCCGACTCACCTATGACACGACCAACGCTGTCTGGCGCGGCAGTTTTGATTTGCCCGCGGGCAGTTATGAGTATAAGGCGGCGATCAATGGCACATGGGATTTGAGTTATGGCCTGAATGCCGATAGCGCATCTGGCAGCGCCAATATCCCGTTGGAATTGGCAGAAGACACGACAGTCACATTCTATTTTGATCACCATACCGGTTGGATAACCGATGATGTCAACAGCCTGATTATCACCGCGCCCGGCAGCTATCAGGATGAGGCCGGATGTCCCGGTGAATGGCAGCCGGATTGTCTGCGATCATGGTTGCAAGATGCCGATGGCGATGGTATCTATAGCTATACCTCGCCGGGACTGCCTGCGGGTGGCTATGAATTCAAAATCGCGGTTGGTTTGTCGTGGGACGAAAATTATGGTGCAGATGGCGTTCCCGGTGGCGAGAATATTGCGATTGAAGTGCTTGAGGAAGGCTATGGTTTTGTCGTGACGTTTGACCCATCGACCACCGAAATCCAGGTTACGGGCACGACCTCGCCAGTAGCGATGGCCCCGACTGCACCCATAGAACAGCCTGCGGGTGGTGGCGCAAGGGGCGATGTCGCCCAACCGGATATGGTCAATATTCCCGGTACGATCCAGCCCGCGATTGGGTGTCCCGGTGAATGGCAGCCGGATTGTGACGTATCGCAGTTGACGCTCGATGAAGAAGGACAGGTCTGGATCGGCACATTCAGTCTGCCCGCCGGGTCGTATGAGTATAAAGTGGCGATTAATGGGGCGTGGACAGAGAATTATGGCGGCTTTGCTGACCAGGATGGCCCCAATATCCCGTTGACTGTGCCCGAAGACAGCGATGTGACCTTCATTTATAGTCACGCCACGCACTGGATTAGCGACTCGATCCGCCATCGGATTGTGACTGCACCGGGCAGCTATCAGGATGAAATCGGCTGCGCGGCGGAATGGGACCCGGCCTGTATGCGCTCATGGTTGCAGGATGTCGATGGCGACGGGATTTATACATTGACGATTGCTTCGATGCCCGCGGGCGATTATGAAGCGAAGGCCGCAATCAATCGCAACTGGGACGAAAATTATGGCGCAAACGGCGAGGCAGATGGCGCGAATATTCCGTTCACTGTGCCCGACGCCAATACCCCGGTGACG
Source organism: uncultured Anaerolineaceae bacterium (assembly GCA_964614375.1). Classification (GTDB taxonomy): domain Bacteria; phylum Chloroflexota; class Anaerolineae; order Aggregatilineales; family Phototrophicaceae; genus CAZTLI01. The sequence continues at coordinate 16,738 of CAZTLI010000021.1, read as the reverse complement.
TTCGCCTTTGATTCGGCGCAAAATCTGATGGTGGTGACTGTGGGCGGTGGCGGCGTATCGTCATCAAGTATCCGTGAAGCAGCAGCACACTGGGTCACGGCGGACACGTTTGCATGGAATATAGACGTGAATCCGGGTGCGACCTATCAACTGCTGTCCAGCCCGGACGCCAGCTTCACAGTCGGGCTGACGGGTGTCGATCCAGCCAGCCAGTATGTCGCCTATGATTTGACACCGATTGATAGTTTGCCCGATGCTGTGCTGGCGAAATTCCCGCATCTGGCAGGTTACAGCGCCTTCCAACTGAGCGCGGATGATATAGGCGCTGTGCCGGATATTTTGCGCGGGCAGGCGTTGATCGCCGAATACAACAGCGGCGGTTCACTGGTCAATCTATCCGGTTTGCAGATTCCGGGCGTGCTCGATGACCTTTATACCTACGATGGCGCGCTGGGACTGACCTTCAGCGACGGTGTGCCGACGATTAGCGTCTGGGCACCGACCGCGCAAAATGTCCGCTTGATGTTATTTGCCGACGCGGACACCGACGACGTGACTTACATGGATATGGAACGCGATGATGCGACAGGCGTCTGGAGCGTGGCAGGGGAGGCGGCCTGGGCCTATCAGTATTATCTGTTTGAAGTCACCGTCTATGCCCCGACCACGCTGGCTATCGAAGTCAATGAAGTCACCGACCCCTATTCGGTCAGTCTGTCGAACAACAGTCAACGCAGTCAGATTGTTGACCTGAACGACCCGGCCTTGATGCCCGCTGGCTGGCTGGATTATGAACGGCTGACAGTGACTGAACCTGAAGACATCGTGATTTATGAACTGCATGTCCGCGATTTCAGCATCTTCGATGAGACTGTGCCCGAAGCCTGGCGCGGGACGTACATGGCCTTCACAGTGACAGATTCCAATGGCATGACCCATCTGGGCAATCTAGCCGATGCTGGTCTGACGCATGTCCATCTGCTACCCGTGTTCGACATCGCCACAATCAACGAAAATCGTCCGCGTCATTTCTTCCCCGACTATGAAGCGATGGCAGAGGCCGAACCCGATTCGGACTTCCAGCAGGCGCAGATTGACCCCATCCGCGATCTGGACGGCTTCAACTGGGGCTATGACCCGTTCCACTTCAATGTGCCCGAAGGCAGTTATTCCACAGACTCCGACGGCGCGCAGCGTATTCTCGAATTCCGCAGTATGGTCATGGCGCTGAATCAACGCGGATTGAGCGCGGTGATGGATGTGGTCTATAACCATACCAATGCCAGCGGTCAGGATCGGCGTTCGGTATTTGACCGGATTGTGCCGGGTTACTATCACCGTCTGACCGATACCGGGCGCGTGGCGACCAGCACCTGCTGCCAGAATACGGCGACGGAACACAACATGATGCGGCGTTTCATGGTCGATTCGGTCGTGTTATGGGCGACAGCCTATCACATCGACGGTTTCCGCTTCGATTTAATGGGGCATCACATGGTTGATGATATGGTCGCGGTGCGGACGGCTGTTGATGGCCTGACGCTCGACGAACATGGCGTGAATGGTCGCGCCATCTATATCTATGGCGAAGGCTGGAACTTCGGCGAAGTCGCCAATAATGCGCGCGGCATCAATGCCACACAGTTGAACATCGGCGGGACGGGCATCGGCGTATTCAATGACCGCATCCGTGACGCGGTGCGCGGTGGCAATCCCTTTGGCGATTATCAGTATCAGGGCTTTGTGACCGGATTGTTCTATGAACCGAATGGCATCACACCCGGCGATGAACCCGCACAACGTGACCGCATTCTGCTGTTTGGCGACCAGATTCGCGTGGGCATGGCGGGCAATCTGCGCGATTACAATTTGGTCAGTCGCACCGGCGATACGGTGACAGGCGCAGACGTTGACTATAATGGCAGTCCGGTGGGCTATACCCTCGATCCACAGGAAAACATCAACTATGTCTCGGCGCATGACAACGAAACTTTCTGGGACATCATCCAGTACAAAGCCGCGCCGGACGTGACTGTCGCGGATCGCGTGCGGATGCAGAATATGGCGATTAGCATCGTCGGCTTCAGTCAGGGTGTGCCGTTCTATCATGCCGGGATTGATATGCTGCGCTCGAAATCGTTCGACAGGAACAGTTATAACTCCGGCGACTGGTTCAATCGACTGGACTTCACCTATCAGACCAACAATTTCGGCGTCGGCTTGCCGCCTGCGGGCGATAACAGCAGCCAATGGGAGATTCAACGTCCCCTGTTGTCGAATCCAGACCTGTATGTGACGCAGGCTGACATCATGAGCAGTGTGACCCACATGCAGGAAGTGCTGCGGATACGGCGCAGCTCGGTGCTGTTCCGTCTGCGGACAGGTGCGGACGTGCAGGCGCGAGTCGGCTTCCATAATACCGGTGTTGACCAGATTCCGGGCGTGATTGTCATGAGTCTGGATGATATGAGCGACGGACTGGACGACATCGACCCCGATTATGCCTATATCGTCGTGGTCGTGAATGCGCGTAATGATGCCCTGACATTCACGGACGAGGCATTCGCAGGGATGGCACTGGAACTGCATCCGGTGCAGGTCAATTCTGCGGATACAGTCGTGCGGGGTTCGGCGTTTGATAGCGATTCAGGCACTTTCACTGTCCCGGCGCGGACGGTAGCGGTGTTCGTCCTGCCACAGGGCTAGTCAGTAAGTAGAGCAGGGCAGTCTGTGCGGGCGGTGGCGTGTGTCATCGCCCGTTTTTGTTTTCAGATGACCAGCGCGGTTCAACTATGAGTCCGACCCGAACCGATCTTCCAGCCATTGGACGGCGAAGGGGGTCAGGCACTTAGCTTCCAGCAGATAGGCGCTGGCATTGCCGACTGTCCCACGCTGTCCGCGCCCCATATCCAGATAGGCGCGCACAATTTGTTCAAATGTATAGTCGTCATGCGCTTCGCCCGTGTTGTAATCCTCAATATCGACCCATACTTTTTGCCCATCGCGCAGAATCGGGCATTGATAGTGGATGACCTGTTTGTGCCTGATAGTTGCCAGATACTCGGCATAGTGGAGGAGCGTGACGGTATCCAGGGGCGCGCCCACCAGCAGCACATGCCCCTCGATTTCGACCAGTTTCGCCAATGGTGACTCGACGCCGTAGCCATAATTCAGCGCGTGATTCGCCGTAATCCACTCGGCGCGTTTGCCCACAGCGACCATAGACGCTTCGGGATTTTCACTGCGAACCGCGCCGGGCCACGTCCGTAAAAATTCGGTCAGCACACTATTTTCCCGAACAGCGCGTGCCACAGCCGGATCGAATGGGGGATGTTGATCATAATATAGCTCGCGCAGTGGCGGGGGCAGTTCCAACACAAAATCGGGAATATCCTCCCAACCCGCATACATCATCAACGTGCCATCTGTTCCCAGCACATGGAGCAGCGCCCCCAGTATGACATTCGGCCCACCCATCACCTTGCCAACAGCCTTGACCGACGCATGGAGCATGACCGTCTGTCCATCTGTAACGCCTAATGCGCGCAAAGCCGCCGTCAAATCCCGTTGTGTATATAGCGTATCATTCATCGACATGACCTGGATTACGCCGCTAAGATGTGTCAAGCCAGCGCTTGCATCATTATACATGGTGATTATAGCCGCGCGCTCCTGCAAATAGGAATGCGTGACCCGCAAAACAGTAACGAGTAATGAGAACGTGTGTCATTTTGCCCTGACCACGCTCGTCCTCCGCAGCGCATCTATGCGCCCGCTGTTGGTTCGCTTTTAAGCCAGTGGCTAGCGGCAATTTTCATCGCTTTGTTGGCCTGGTTCGCCCTGTGACGAATTGAGACAGGGGGCTGATTAATGGAATTCCGCAGTGTTTCAAATAGGGCGGCGCTCATGCGGATTCGGGTTTGTTTGACCACTGGTTGATGTCCTCATCGTCGGCGTTGATTATCACATCAATCGGGGTGCATAGACGCCCTGTATTAGAAGTATAATGGCTGACTGGTTGATTCTCACGGCATCATGAACGGGTCACTTATGGAACAGACAGAACACAAGTTGGATTATGGGCGGGTGCTGCCGATTTTTGCGCTGACATTTGTCGATGTGCTGGGGTTGACGGTGATTCTGCCGCTGCTGCACCTGTACGCGGTGACGTTTGGCGCGAGTGCGTTGGAAGTGGGACTGGTCGCGGCGGCATTTCCGTTATGCCAGCTGCTTGGCGTCCCGGTCATGGGGTCACTGTCTGACCGCTTCGGACGCAAGCCATTGCTGCTCATCAGCCAGATAACGACGTGTTTGAGTTTCATCATGCTCGGTGCGGCACAGTCGCTGCTCGTCGTTGTCCTATCGCGGGTGGTTGATGGCTTGTTCGGCGCCAACATCGCCACTGCACAGGCCGCGCTCAGTGACATCACCACCGAAAAAACCCGCGCCCAGGGCCTGGGTTTGATTGGCGCGGCCTTCGGGCTGGGCTTCATTCTGGGGCCGGTGATTGCGCTGGTGACGCTGGAAATTTTCGATAGCCTGGCTGTGCCCGCCTTCACAGCGGCGGCCTATTCTTTCATCTCGATTTTGCTGACGCTGTTCGTGTTCAAAGAGACGCTGCCCGCCGACCAGCGCGCCGCAGCAGTCAGCAATCGCCCAAATCTCGTGACGAACATCGTCCGACTGCTGCGTAATCGTCAGGTGAATGTGCTGCTGGTGCTGATGTTCGCGCAGCAGGTGATTTTCTTCGGTTTTGAGAGTTTGCTCGGTCTATTCACGTTGAGTCGATTGGGGCTGTTAGGGCAGGGGAATGCCATTATCTTCATTGTTGTCGGCATCGTGCTGGTGACAGTACAGGTGCGCTACATCGGACGCTGGACAGAACGATGGGGCGAACGGCGGTTGGTGGTTGCGGCGCTGGGTTTGCTGGCTGCCGGCTTGATTTTACTGGCATTAACCCCCGAACAACCGCAGCCTTTTTATGTGCGGCAGGCCGTCGAAAATGCCCTCCGCGAGTTATCGCCATCTGGCACAGAAGCGATTATCGGCAGTATTCAGGTGAGCCTGCCCGATCAGAGTCAGCGCGGGGTAGGGGGCGTGTTGTGGGTGATTGTGGTGATTATCCCGATTTCGATTGGCGCGGGCTTAATCCGTCCGGCACTCAACAGCCTGATGACGCAGCGGGTATCTGACCGCGACTATGGGGGCGTGCTCGGTGTGAGCGCGTCGTTTGTCAGCGCGGCGAATGCGCTGTCACCATTGATGGGCGGACTGCTGTTTCAGCACTTTGGCGCGACAGTGCCATTTTTGCTCGGTGGGGTGGTGATGGCTGTGCTGTGCATGGCGAGCATTGGGCTGGTGCGTCCAGTAGAATCGGAATAAAAACAGCCCCACCACCGAGGCAGGGCTGTCAAAAGTGAGGAGTCGGGCGACTAACCGCCGCTTTCCCCCGTCCCTCCATTGGACGCTGGCTCAACGGTGATTTCGACTGCGGGCTGCTCAACAGGTTCAGAGTCTATGTCGGCTGAGTCAACTTCGCTGTCGGGTTCAGTCGTGCTTCCAACAGGTGAGGCGTTCTGCTGTGGTTCGTCGGGCGGGTCGTTATCAACAGGCTCACCACATAGTCCCGTCCCTTCCAACCAGCGGACATCAATCAGCCTATCGCCATAACGTGCGCCACCGCTGAAGTCGGTAATCACACCGCCATAGAACAGGTCAACTTGTGTCGTACAGGTGTTGATGGGCACAGGCCCAAGATTCAGCGTTTCTCCCGGCCCAATACTTGCCGTCTGACTGCCCAATAGCTGCTGTGTACCAACTGAACCGTCCATCACACTGTAGGACGCGATGCCGATGTCGTAGGTACACGCATCCGACAGATTGACCACCGTGCCATTGTCAAACGGTGCATTGAGATGACTCTGGCTGTGCCGCAAGTCAGCCGACGGATTGGGATTGCACGCTGGCGGTGGAGGCGCTGTAATGGATACAGTTGTTTGTGCAGTTGTGTACACATCATTGCCATCGTCATCCGTAGCGAATACTTCCACCGAGAAGTCATGACTGCCCACAGGCCGCAGCAGTTCACCGCTGATCGTACAAGTGAGCGATTCGCCGATACCAAGTTGTTTGGGCAGCGGATGGTTGCAGGTAGTGACATCCCCAAGCCAGCTATGTTGCACACGATTTACCCAGACCAGATCGACGGCGCTGGTGTTTGTGATGTCGATATTGAACGTGACCATGCCGCCCGGTTCTTGCAGGGTGTTTGGTGCTGCCGTGTGGGAAGCACTGAGTGATGCCGGAATATCTTGAATAGTCACTTGCGCGGTTGCTTCGGCCTGTACACCATCACCGCCTGCCGTGACGGTATTTTCATGAACACTGTTTGCAGGCCCTTGAACAAATTCTGTGAATGTACAGGTGATGCTGTCGCCAACGTTGATTGTGGTTGGGAGGGCGGGCTGGCAGCTATGTCCCTGTTCGCCGAAAACGGAGTCGGTCAGATGCGTGACAGTAGCTGGCGCGTCACCCACACTGCGAATCTCAACCGTGAAGACCACATCACCACCTGTTTCCGGCACACTATCGCGGTCAGGGGTCTTGGTGATTTCGATGCGTGGAAGCTGCGGCGATTCGATAGGCGTAATGGTCACGGTTGTCGAAGCTGTAGGTCTGGGCAGTATGCTGTAGCCTAGATCATCTGTAGCGAACACTTCCACCGAGAACTCGTAAGTTCCGGGCGGACGATCCAAGGTGCGTGTGATTGTACAATTGAAATAGAAACCAATTTCTACCCACGCTGGTAGTGGCTGATCATTGTATTCATAGTCACAATAGCGTGTAATATCACCCAACCAACTATGGGTGACACGCGTGACGTAAAGACCCGGACTAGAGGTAAGGTTCTGAATAAAAATATCGAACCTGACGGGGCCTCCCGGTTCTTGCAGCGTGTCCGGTGTTGCTGTATGGGTTACAAGCAGCAAGCCGGGTATATCCGTATAAATATCCCGGATGGCAATATGGGCAACTGCCTCCGCATAGACATCCTCTCCAGTTGCGGTGATGATATTTCTATGAAGGCGGAAGGCACGACCCTCGACAAAGCCCGTAAACGTACAGGTGATGCTGTCACCGACATCAATGGTGGTCGGGAGGGCGGGCTGGCAGGTATGCCCCTGTTCGCCGAAAACGGAGTCTGTCAGATGGGTCACAGTGGCGGGTATATCACCCACACTGCGAATTTCAACGGTGAAGACGACATTCTCGCCTGTATCAAGCACCCTGATGCGGTCAGGCGTCTTGGTGATTTCGATGCGTGGGCGTAAAGGTGGATCGGCGATTTCGACTGCCCCCGCATCGCATCGACTGCCGACGGGTCGCGGGAAGCCGCGCTGGTCGATGGTCAGCGGATTGTCGTTACGGTCAGTGCAAACATCCGCGATTTCAATGGCATAGCTGGTAGGTGCAGGTGCATGTGTCAAGGTCGCGCCACCGTTATCTTGCAGCGACCCCAGGTCGGCATTGACATTGTTCCCCGGACCAAAACCACAAGTGCCGTCGTCCGATACATTGCCACCTTCATTCGTAAGTAGGTCGTACCAGCCACAGTTGGCACCGTGATTGGCGGCAATAATGCTGTTGCGAATCACCAAATTTGAGGGATTGTGACCATTGAATACACCCGCGCCGTAATCGGCAGTATTGTCGGTGATGGTGACGAAATTGAGCACAGTTGCGGGAATGGGAATATCCGTATGCAGTGAATTGCCACTGAGAATACCGCCGCCATAGACTGATGTATTCCCGGAAAATGTGCTGTTTTCAATATACGCGCCTAATCCGCCAGCATTGGCGAAACCGCCGCCATATTGGTCGGCATGATTGCCAGAGATGGTGCTGTAGTGAAAGCTCATACCCGCTAAGCCGTGCGCCAGCGCCCCACCACCGCCGCCAGTTGTTGTATTACCGGAGATGGTACTATAGCTGATTGATCCACCGCCGCCTCTGCCGGAAGCCTCAACACCACCATCTTGATTGCCGCTGACGGTGCTGTATGACAGCGAGAAACAAGCCCTGGCCTGCGCGACGACACCGCGTCCTTGATTGTTGGTTATTTGCGAATTGATGATCCCGATACCATTGCAAAATCCCCCCATATGCGACCCGGATACGACAATACCGCGATTGCCATTTTCGGTAACAATGCTGTTCTGGACGGTTGCGTAACGCCCATCGGCATAAATCCCATCGCCGCCATTCATCGCAACCGTGACGCCATCTACAACCAGTCCATCACCCATCGAGTGAATCCCACGTCCAGTATTGTTGGATATAGTGCTGTTGCTGATTGTAACTAACCCACTCGGTCCGGCGTATACACCGTCGCCAATGTTGTTGTCGATATGCGAGTTGGTGATGGATGCCGCTACAAAATGCCCTTCCTGACTGACACCTGCACCCTCTGGGGCGGTATTGCCGCTGATGGTACTGTCGGTGACGACCATGTGCTCCCAGTTATAGATACCACCACCGGCAATCGTGGCTGTGTTGTTGGTGATCTGTACGTTGGTCAGATGGAGTTCGCCTTCACTACCGTTAACCCCGCCGCCTCTATCGGCAGTATTGCCTGTAATGGTACTGTTCTCAATTGTGATATTTCCATAAAAACCAGCATCTACCCCGCCACCTCGCCAAACTGACCCTATACTATTACCATTGGTAATAGTCAGGTTGGTCAGCACGAGAGTAACGGTGGAGTGTAAGTCAATTTCAAACACGCTTCCGGCGGCGTTGCCATCGACAATCGTCGTGGTCTGGTCTGCGCCGTTGATGGTGACGTTTTTGGTGATGACCACATTTTCGACATACGTGCCCGCAGCGACGATGACCGTCCCGCCATCATCCACCTGATTGACAGCGGCTTGAATGGTCGCTTTAGCATCGGCAGGGGAGGCGCCACCGTTGGCGTTATTCCCGTTAACCGCATCGACGTAACAGGTATCTGTGCAGGGGTCGCCCGCCGAGACGCTGCTGCTGATAAACAGCAGACTGATGCACATGAGCAGCAGCCAGTGCTCCCAAATTGAACGATTGATGAACATCAGAAATTTCCCCATCTATAAAATTACAAAACAACCAGGGGATGTGAGTGAGTGATAAGGGAGATGCGCGAGTGGTGGTTCAGGGGGAGTCGAAGCTGGCGACAGTGCTTTTTATCTGAATTGATAATAACACCACCTGAGAACAGGATAACATACTGTTGTCAATCTTCCGGGTTACAGATGACGTGTTTTGAAGGTTACATAGCGCACACAAGCAACAGCCCCACCATTGTTGGCAGGGCTGTGTATATAGCGTGTTGCTGTCGAGCAGCTAGCGATTTAGCCGTCTGCTTCTTCGGTCGCCATCGGCTCTTCCATGAGTTCGCCTGTGGCGGGGTCAACACCTGTGCTCAGGTCGCCGCTGGCAAGCCCTTCATAGACGGCTGCCATCGTGACAGTGAGATCATCTTCTGCGGTCAGGTCGGGTTGTCCTTCATCGTCGCAGGGGACACCAATCGCGGCGTCATGCTGGCACGCGAAGCCGATACCACCGTTGGCAACATCGAGGATGTAGTTGCCGCCGCCGACAAAGGCTTCCATATCGCCTTCAGCCAGCGCCGCAATCATATCATACACACCTACGTCCACACGCTTCACCGCGCTGGAAATGATGAATTCTGCGCCTTCGGTTTCACCCTCCCCGAACGACGTATAGTATTCATCTTGATCCACACCAATAACCCAGACACCCTGGGCTGCTGCCGCCTGAATACCGCCTGTACCGGTGGGGCCACCTGCGCCGAAGATCACGTCCGCGCCTTCGCCGATGAACTGTTCAGCCGCCGAAGCGCCGCGATCTGGCGCGAGGAAGTCATCAATGTAAACGCCAAGGGTTTGGACTCCGCTGTCCATCATACCATTGACATAGGCCACGCCCTGTTCAAAACCATTGCGGAAGCGGACAACGGGCGGGATGGCGATACCATAAACACCTGCCACGATACCACTTTCGGTCACACTGGCTGCCAGCACACCGACCAAGAATCCGGCCTGATCTTCGCGGAACTGGATACCGACATAGTTGGGGGGACCTTCAAACACGAATTGGTCAACACCAATGAAATACACATCGGGATTATCAGCAGCGGCGGCGCTGGTCGCATCCGCAATCAAGAAGCCTACCGTCACCACGACCTCGAAGCCTTCATTGACGCAGGTATCAATATTGGCGCGATAATCGGTTTCGCTCTGGGTTTCGATGAAGCTGTATTCAAGGTCGAAATCATCCGCTGCGCGTTCTGCGCCTTCATGAGCGAACTGATTGAATGTGCCGTCATTCACGCGACCCAGATCAGTCACCAAACACACAGATTCGATACCGTCCTGGGCAACTGCGACGGGCATAATCCCAATCAGCAGCGCGAGGAGGGAGACGACTATAGTAAATTTTCTCATATTACGCATAGGTGAACTTCCTCTTCCAAAAATAGGAGACTATAGAGTAGACCCCTAAAATGTAACGCTTTTGCCGATTTTTGCAAACTATTTCAGTGTTTGAAAAGCACAATTCTGCCGGAGATTTAACAAAGCAGGAATCGGTTCGACACAACGCGGCTGTTTGGTGTGCGACCAGACGCCGTCCGCATATCAGTCGTAACAATAATCATCCCCAGTGTAAATAACAAAACTGCTGCTGATGAGGTTGCCATCAGCAGCAGTTTTCTTTTGGACTTACGCAGTTGGGCTAAATCCATGATTTCCAAAAATCCATAAGTCCAGACAATCGGCTTCAAGCCCGTTGCCTGGGTAGTTTCTACATCTAAACTGACGTTATATCGTCACCCGCAGGTGGTAAGACTTGGGCCGGGTGAAATTGGCATAGCCCAGTACAGACAACGTGCAGCCCTTGCCCGAATCCTTCACACCTGTCCATGCCAGCGCCGGGTCGAGGTAATCGCAGCGATTCATGAAACAAGTCCCGGTCTGTATTTTATCGCCGATAGCTAAAGCCGCGTCAACATCGGTTGTCCATAGCGACGCCGTGAGTCCATAACGACTGTCGTTCATCAGGCGAATGGCTTCATCGTCACTATCAACAGCCATGATGCCGACAACAGGCCCAAAGCTCTCTTCGGTCATCACATCCATATCATGATCCACATCCACCAGAATCTGCGGCGCAAGATAGGGACTGTTATCGCGGTGGGCAGGGAAGGTGGCGGGGTCGATGAGCGTTTTTGCGCCTTTGCCCACCGCTTGCTGAATTTGCGCCCGCACAGATGCCGCCGCGCGCGTCCGTACCAGTGGGCCGAGTGTCGTCGCCGGGTCGAGCGGATTGCCGAGGACATACTTGCGCGTGAGTTCAACCGCGCCTTCGACAAAATCATCATACACATCGCGATGGACGTAGATACGTTCAACGGCACAACACGACTGCCCGGAATTGAAAAATGCGCCATCCACCACGTTGGCAATCGCATGGTCAAGATTGACATCTGCCCGCACATAAGCCGGGTCTTTGCCGCCCAGTTCTGTACCGACCCCGATGAATCGTCCGCTGGCGGCGTGCTGCACAGCATGACCACCCGCCACTGACCCCGTGAACGCGACAAAATCAATCCGATCATCGCCGATGACTCTGGCGACATCCTCATGTGTCATGTGAATGTGTTGAAAGACACCGACAGGGAAGTCGGCTTCGGCAGCGGCTTCTGTCAATCGTTCAGCCACAAGCGGCGTCTGGTCGGAATGTTTGAGGATGACGCTGTTGCCCGCCATCAACGCCGGGATGATGGCATTGACCGCCGTCAGATAGGGATAATTCCACGGCGCGAGCACGAGCACTGTGCCGACGGGTTCGCGCCGGATAAAACGTTGAAAGCCGTCGCGCGCTTCCGGGACGACATCCTGCAAAGCGGCTTCGGCGATAGCAATCATATAGCGGGCGCGTTCTTGAAAACCGCCTTTGATTTCAAACGGTGTGTATTGAATAGGCCGACCCATCTGCCAACTGAGTTCGGTGGCGAGTGCGTCCGTTTTGGCGAGCAGCGTATCGACCAGCTTCATACACAGGTCGGCGCGCTCGGCGATAGATAGCCCCCTCCATGTGCTGCGGGCGACAGTGGCCTGTTCTAAGGTCGCTTCGATTTTTTGGGGCGACGCCAGTTCGCGCTCGACATAAATTGAGCCATCCACCGGCGATACGGTTTGTTGAATGTCAGGCATAGCGCCTCCCTTATTCCGGTGTGACATAGGCGGCGGTGATGCCACCATCCACGACGAATTCGCTGCCCGTGACATACGATGATTCATCCGATGCCAGATAGAGCGCGGCATAGGCCATTTCTTTGGCTTCACCGAAGCGTCCAATAGGGACATGCACCAGGCGACGCTGGCGTTTTTCTTCTGTATTGAGGAATTTCATCAGCAGTTCCGTCCGCAGCGGGCCGGGACACAGCGCATTCACGCGGATATTCTCGCGCGCGTGGATGACAGCCAACTCCCGCGTCATAGACAGGACTGCGCCTTTACTGGCGGTATAGGCCAGCTGCGGTGTCGCCGCACCAAGCAGCGCGACAAACGACGCCGTGTTGATGATGCTGCCGCCACCCGCGCGCCGCAGCGCCGGGATGCCATATTTGCAACCGAGAAACACGCCTTTGACGTTAATCGCCATCGTCAAATCCCAGATATCTTCCTCTGTATTGATGGCGTCGTCGTCGCTGCTGTGCATGATTCCGGCGTTATTGAACAGAATGTCCAGCTTGCCATAGGTCTCTTCAGCGACCTTGACCATATTTTCGCAGTCAGACGCTTTCGAGACATCCGCATGGGCATACGTGGCCTTTCCCCCCGCGTCGATAATTTGCTGGACGATGTGCTGCCCGGCCTCATCGTTGACATCGACCACGACGACGGACGCCCCTTCCTGTGCGAACAGCAGGGCGGTCTGACCACCGATTCCGCCACCCGCGCCGGTAATGAGTGCGACTTTATCTTGCAAACGCATAACTATAGTGCTCCAGTTTGTGAGTTAGATTCGTTCAAAATAACGCTGACGTTCCCAATCCGTGACGGCTTTGTTGAACGCCCCGGTTTCGACACGGAAAAAGTGGGTATAGTGTTCGACCACATCCTCGCCAAAGGCGCGTTTCGTGAAGTCACTGTTGGCGAAGAGGTCAGTCGCCTGTTCGAGTGTATAGGGCACACGCGGCAAATGCTGCGCGGCATAAACATCGCCCTCGAACATCTCCGGCGGTTCGATTTGGTTGGCGATGCCGTCTAACCCCGATGCGAGGGCGGCGGCATAAGCCAGATAGGGATTGCAATCCGCGCCCGGAAGACGACATTCAATCCGCAGACTGTTACCCGACCCGACAACCCGGAATCCAGCAGTGCGATTGTCATAGCTCCACGCAATGCGCGTCGGCGCCCATGACGCATCCTGATAGCGTTTATAACTGTTGATCGTCGGCGCATAAAAGACCATCATTTCCGAGACGTGCGCCATCCATCCACCCAGAAACCAGCGAAACACGTCTGACCCCTGTACGCTGCCAAATTGTTTATCCCCTGCGAAGGCATTTTTGGACTCAGCTTGCAGGCTGAAATGGATATGACAGCTAGACCCCGCCTGTGACGCGAACGGTTTTGCCATGAACGTCACGCTCATCCCTAGCTGGTCGGCAATTTCCTTCAAACACTGCTTGAACACGATATGTCTATCTGCCATTGTCAGGCTGTCGGCATAACGGACATTCAACTCATGCTGGCCGTGCCCCCATTCGCCTTTGGAATTTTCGACAGGCACGCCGGAATGCTTGAGATGATAGCGGGCGTTGGCGGTGAATTTTTCCTGCCGTGTGCCCTGTAAAATGTGATAGTCTTCAATATACCAGCCTATGGGCTGTAAATTGGCATAGTGCTTCTGTGCCGCTTCCTTATACGAGTCCTCAAATACGAAATATTCCAATTCAGACGCCGACTGCGGCACAAATCCCATTTCTGCCGCGCGCGCACATTGACTCCGCAATATCGAACGCGGCGCGACAGTGGCGAGGGCATGGGTGCGCTGGTCTTCGACATCACATAAAATCAGCGCGGTTTTATCCAGCCAACTGGCAGTCCGCAATGTGTGGCTGTCCGGCAGCATGTGGACATCGCCATAACCCAGTTCCCAGTTGGCGAATTGATAACCGGGCACAGGCTCCATATCCATATCGACAGTCAGCAGATAATCACAAGCATGAGTGCCGTGTGAAGCGATGTCTTCCACAAAAAATTCAGCGTCGAAGCGTTTGCCCATCAACCGTCCATAATGGTCGGTGAAGGCGACGATGACCGTTTCAATATCGCCATTGTTGACCTGCTGTGCGAGATCGCCGAGTGTTAACATACCGCGTGGGTGTGTCATTGCCTGCTCCAGACCTGTTGTTAAATCATCGCACCATTATGGAGACAGACGGGCAATGTTGCAACAAAATGGGAAAGATGAGAAGGGGCAGGGGAATAGGTTGACCAGACTTCAGGATACCAATAAGGTAGTGGCAAAAGATAGCGGGATGTCCGTGCTGGACAAGGCAGTTTTTGCCGCCAGATAGTGGCAGTACACAACACTGCTGCTGTCCGGCTACCCTGTGCGGCAGGAAGGACGTCTATTGCGGGTGCATAAATGCACTTACCAAAGGCGCTCTGACCTACCTTGTCGCCCACTGTATCGGGATTTTAGCCCCTTCAGTGGGCTTGGCTTTGGGGTAGCAGTTTTAACCCGCTGCGGCACTCTGCCTTAGACAATATGTCCGCCTTCATCGGCTTTATCCAGGACGGCCTGAATGCTGGCAATTAAGGCGCGGGCGGCATCAGCACTTAACTCAACGGCAACACGAGCGCCGGGTCCCTGTGCTTCATTCACAAAGTCAATATTTAGGGCATGTTCCATCGGTGCATTAAAGGGATGATCATAGGAGATGTTGGCTTCTTTTAGGGTGAACCAACCGCCGGTGCCCTTGCCGCTGCCTTCAATTTTTATTTGCTCAACAATCATCGTACACATTTTGATCTCCTTTTAATCATTCGAGCCGTTCTATGCTTATTTACGATTTAAGATGCTTTTCTAAAAATGCGAATACTTTTTGCCAGCCATCTACCGCTTGCGCTTGTCTATAGTTTGGTCGATTATGATAAAAGAAGCCGTGCCCGGCATCATCATAGCGATAGAACTCATAGGTCTTGCCATGTTTCTTGAGTGCTTCTTCATGCTGATTAACCTGTTCGGCTGTTGGACTATGATCCTCATTACCAAAGATACCCAATAGCGGGCAAGGGAGGTCTGCTGTATAGTCAAGTGGGCTAACGGGGTATTTAGGTGTTAAATCTTCGGGATTCATAACGACCCGTCCGCCCCAACAATCAACGACGGCATCAAATCCCTGGATACGGCAGCCCGCTAAATAGGCTTGTCGTCCGCCGGAGCAAGTGCCAAAAATACCCACTTTTCCATTCACATATGGCAAGGAACGCAGATAGTGCATGGCACCTTCAAGATCACCAAGGACTTGATCGTCCGCAACGCCCCCGTCCGCGCGTACTTTGGCGGCGACATCTTCAGGCGTGCCATGACCGGCGCGAAAGTATAAATTCGGCGATAGTGCGGCATAGCCATAATAGGCGAATTTTAGCGTTGCTTCCCGATACCATTCATCCCAGCCGGGCATATGGTGAATGATGACCATCGCTGGAAAAGGGCCAGCACCCAGTGGGCGGGCAAAATAAGCATTGATGCTGTCATGATTTGCGCCGTGTATCGTAATCGTTTCCGCAATCATCCCTTCATATTTGTCAGTCTGGTACACAGTTTCCTCCTAATGATTTAGCTGATTAGATAAATCGCCGGGTGTGAACATGCCGTAGGGATGTGTCATTGCCTGCGCTAGACCTTTAGTTAAGGCTTCGCACCATTATGCAGACAGACGGGCAATGATGCAACAATATGCGGCAAGTCGATGTGCGTAACCCGGTGTGTGCAGCGGAAAACACAGTTGATGCTGGAGACGGCAGTGTGAGCAATTACTCCATGATAATTCGGTCAATATAGACGTAAAATCACTACATATAATCGTCCGTATATGTAGTGAAAAATGTATCTGCCCGAATCCACCCATTCGACTACGGCAGTTGCAAACCAAGTCGCTTGCACAATCCGGCGAGGGCGTCCTGTTCGTCGGTCGTGAGGACACGCATATCGTCAGTAATGCCGCGCACATGCTTCGGGAAAATGTCCGCAATCAACGCTTCGCCGCTGTCGGTCAAACAGACCGTGCTCACACGTTTGTCTTTGGGATTGGCTTTGCGGACGACCAGCCCGCGCTTTTCCAGATTGTTGATGACCATCGTCACGTTGCCCGGCGACACCAGCAGCTTGTCAGACAGTTCGCGCTGTGCCAGACTGCCGAGATGATACAACGCCTCCAACACACCGAATTGGCTTCCGGTCAGATTATAATCTTTGAGATGGGCAAATGTCCGCGCGAGGACGGCGTTCGCTGCGCGCGTCAATTTGATATAGGTGTTCAACGCCCGGATTTCCTCCGGCGTGCCTTGATAATGTGTCGGCATGAATAACTCCTTGATAAGTATGCAAAGCTATTTCACCTGTAAACAACACAAAGAACGCAGAGAGCATATTGAACGGT